>NZ_QPND01000023.1:0-39995 GCF_003344565.1 Saliphagus sp. LR7
GATCGTGGCTCGTCGTAGACGACGTCCTCGAACGGCTCCGTTTCGAGCCGTTCGAGACGGCTGAACCACTTTGAGGCCCAGCTGCCGGAGAATCCGTAGAGTTCGGCGGCGGCTTTCTGGGTAAGGTTATCGATCTCTTTGTAGGTGATCGCTGCCATCAGCCGCTGTACTGCTGCACCGTCATCGACCTCCGCCAAGATCTGGCGGAGGTCTTCGGTAGAGACGTTCTCCAGATTGGCCATACGGCCATTAGTGACTCTAACTCTATGAACTTTTAGCCGCCAGTATGAGACCGTAATATTCAGCGGGTTCATTCGGCTCCCAGTCAGTACTCGGAAGCGGCGGAGGGCAAGAACAAGTTAAGGGCGTCCCGATCAGCGCTGTGAGTCCCGGAGGATGAGCGGACCGATAGCGAGTGTCCGCTTCGAGATGGTCGCCACCCGGGCGATATATGAGATGAGCAACAGGAACGGAAGCGACGTAAACGCGAACGCCGCCGCCGTGATCCAAATGAGGTTCGGCACGCCGAGGGTCACGCCCGGAAGTGACGATCCGCCGATGTACGTCGTCATGAAGCCGGCGACGATGAGCGCCGGGACCGACAGGTAGAGGATGTTCTGTGAGAGGCTGATGAGTTCCCACTCGAAGTACAACGTCTTGATGTGCTCGCGGGCGGGACCGAACATCGACAGCGCTGTCTTCAGGTCGTCGAGGATTACGCGCGTCTCCTCCGTAAGGGCATCGCTATGCTCGTCAGTGAGACGTTCGACCTGGAAGATCTTCCAGCCGTAGTTGTAGTCGAGCGCCGCCGAGACGACAGTGTAGGAGCCGAATTTTCGGCCCTCGAGTTTGTCCGCTGCGGCCTCTGCGTTTCCGATGAGGCTGTTCGTGAACTCGTCTACCTCCCCTCGGAGCTCCTCGTTGTCGTTGTCGTGAACCGATTCGCGGAGGTTCTCGGCATACTCCTTGGTTTCCAAGATCAGCGCGCGGAGGAACGCCGACGGATCGGCGGGCGTCGGACTCCCGAAGATCTCTTTCGTAAACTCCCGAAACTCCATCGTGCCGTCCATACGGTCGCGCTGGTCGCCCAGCGGGCCGTTTTCCTGGGAGATGACGATCTGGCTGATGGTCAACACCAGCGTGACGCCGGTGATGATGGCGCTGATCATCGTCGAGAACACCGTCTCGACAGTGTCGGCCGTCTGTGCGTCGGTGAGATAGTACTGGTAGAAGAACGTTCCTCCGAAGACGAACACGCCGAAGATGAGCATCGCGAGCAGGCCCGCGACGACGAGTCGATTGCCGTCGAGGGTCAGCCAGACCTTGAGCTTGGTCTCGCCACTTCGCTCGCGCATCGTGTTTGCCGTCCCGATATCATCGACGTCGGATGCATCGAGATTCGGGTCCTCCTCACTGCTATCAACGTTCTCGGTCGTATCGTGACTCATGGTTTCGATCTTGTCGGATTACCATCCCAAGTTTGTCTCGGTCTCCAGAAATGAGAGACCGACTTATTGTGGTTAACACGCGTCATATCGGCGGTTCTGTAGAAATTGGGAACTCACTTGAGCCCTCTGTTCTGCCAGTAGAAGTACCGGCCCTGGGACGTTACGATCTGGACTGCCACCCGTGGAGTCATAAGGATGGCCCGCGGACGGACCGCTACATGGATACGACGTGGAACAGTTTAGTGGCAATTCTGGTAGTCGCCGCTCTAGTGATTATGGGCGGCTGTCTCACCGTGTCTCCAACCGTCGAAACCGACAACTCGGACACCTTTCGAAACGTTACGACGGACAGCCAGTGGGGAACGTCGTCGGTCCAGGCGACCGTCACCTTTTCATCCTCGGCAACGACGGCCGACGGCGTGACTCGAGTGAACGTCATCACGGAGAGCGGCGGCTCTTTCTACACGACAACTCTCGATGCCGGACAGACGACGGTCTCGCTCCCACTGCCAACCAAAACACCTGCGACCCTGTACGCGGTTAACACCACTAATGGGAGCGTCGTAGCCACACAGAACGTGACGGTCGATGGCTCGACGGTCCCGTAACCGTCCTTCTACTGAGGAAAGATCTGACGAGACGGGCTTTATTGCCGTGTACAGAGGGAGTCATAGAACGGTTAGCATAGTGTTCAGCCAGCATCAGGGATCTCCACTACTGGCAAGTCTGAATGGCAGTGATACTGGCTGCTTCTCAGACGCCGCTTTTCCGATCGTTGCTGAGGTGTATGAAATCCTCAATCACACATCCACGAAAACAAAGCGTGTGGGCGCTGTATCCCCTCCCTGCTCGCGTCTTCGACGCTCGCTGAGGAAGGGGTTTAGCGCACTCAATTCTAGCTGAAATCGGGTTGAAAATTCAGGGTCGAGGGTTCCTCCCGATCACTGGAGACCGGCCAGATCCCACTGGCTCACTGTGGCGGTTCATCGACGCCCGTTGTCGGAATGACGTGATCGGCGACGGCGAGGACGGAGATGGCGAACATGATGATCGCCGCCTCCGTCAGACTGGTCAGTAGCCCCAGGCCGACGATGAGCGTGGTCGCACACGCCGGAGCGTGGCGCAGATCGGTTCGAAGCATCGCGGCGGTCGTCAGTCCGACGGCGACGAACCCCGCACCGGTCAGTTGCAGTCCCGGCATCGAAAACGCCGGCGGGAGGTCGGTGACCGTGAGGCCGGGGGCGATCGTATGGTAGGCGATCAGCCCGCCGATCACGCCGAACAGGTGGCCGCCGATCGTCCGCTGCCACTGGCTCGTGGCCGCCGACGGAGTCACGGCCAGTGCGTACGCCGAGGGGCCGAGGCTCGGAAACAGGAACGGCTGTCCCGTCGCCCAGGCCAGTACCACGAGAAGTATGAGGAGGCTCAGCGTCCGCCCCGTCGAGAGCAGCGCCTCGCTCGTGGTCGGACGGTCTCTCAGCGGCTCCATTACCTCCATAGATCCCCATATGAGGCACACGAGAAAAACATACCAGTTTGCACTCCGACGATACACGATTACAGTTCAGTTTCCTACGTGGGCTAACCGGTTGGCTCGTCAGACCAGCATCATTTGCGGTGAAAGAGTGCGAAACACCCCTCAGTGGTCCGCTTGTATTATTTTTAAATTCTCTGAGGGTGACTGCACGACGATATCGTTCGGGAAGCCGTGAGTTTATTCGATTCATGGGACAAGGAGGCGGCATGCGCCTCGTACAGCTCCGGATCGCAACGGAGGTGAAAGAACGCGTTCTCGACACGTTCGACGAGGAGAACATCGAGTACGTTATCGCGGATGAAGGCGGCGATAGCGACGCCGTTATCGCCTACTTCCCGCTTCCCGACGGTGCAGTCGAGAAGGTGTTAGACCAGCTCCGGGCGGACGGGCTCGACGAAGACACGTTTACCGTCATCACCGATATCCAATCGGCGACCACACCGACGTTCGACGAACTCGAGAGCCAGTACTCCCAGGGACCCGACGACGAGGTCGGGCTCTCACACGCGACGTTGCGGACGAACGCGAGGGAGGTCACGCCCAGTCGAACGCTGTTCGTCACGTTCGCCGCACTCAGCGCCATCGTCGCGGCCGCGGGACTCGTCCTCGATTCGGCCATCGTCATCGTCGGTGCGATGGTGATCTCGCCGTTCGCTGGCTCGTCTCTCTCGGCGAGCGTCGGAATGGTGATCGGGGACCACAGATCGGTCCTCGATAGCTTCAAATCCCAGCTCCTCGGCCTCGTCGTCGCGATCGGGAGTGCGACCGCTGTAGCAGCCGTCTTCAGATGGGGGTATCTCGTCCCGCCACGGCTGGCCATCGAGAACATCTCGCAGGTCAACGCCTTCTCGATCCCGATCGTGCTCACGTTCGTCATCGCGATCTTCGCGGGGGCCGCAGGCGCGCTCGCGCTCGCGACCGATCTCGACGTCTCGCTCGCCGGCGTCGCGGTCGCCGCGGCGATCGTTCCGGCTGCTGCGGCCATCGGGCTCGGTATCGTCTGGGCGAAACCGTCGCTCGCGGTCGGTGCACTCGTCCTCCTGGTGATGAACGTTCTCCTGATCAACGTCTCGGCGTTCGTCGCCCTCACCCTGTTCGGCTATCGCTCGTCCTCCTCGAGCCGGCTCCGGGATCACGTCCGGTTCGATATCCGGTCGGTCGCGTACGGGATACTCGCTTGTGCCGTTCTCGTCGTTCTCGTCGCGTCGGTCGTAAGCACGGTCCAGTACCTGATCCTCGTCGAGACGGTCAACCACAATGTCGACGACGTGCTCGCCGAGGAGGAGTATCGTCATCTCGAACTCATCGACGTCCAGACCGATTACAGCGGGGACTTTCTCCTCCCCCGGAACAGTGCGGCTACCGATAGCGTCACCGTCGTCGTTGGCCAGCAGACGACCGGGGAGAACCCACAGCTCTCGGTGGCACTGCAGCGCCGGATTACCGAAGACACGCCGAGAGAGGTCTCCGTACGTGTTCAATTCGTGAACTACCAGGTAACGAACTCGAGTTCCGAGAACGGTTCAGATCGGCGAATACGAACCCAACTATCGCATACGCCATCGTGAATTATAAATCACATCAACGAGGCAGACTCAAGCAGCTATCGCTACGTCGAACTTCTTACTGTTAGGGTGTTTGTTGGAGGGGTCGGACAGAATTAATATAGAGTTCGGCAGATCACTGTGTGTATGTGCTCGCCACCTATACACATTCCTATGTGCCTAACAACTGAACGCTTTGACGGAGCACTAAAAATCTCAGAGATTACTTAAACACAGATTTGAGGCTGTTACATCCTGGTTTTTGCTATCACATCTGAGGAGTTGGCACATTGTGAGATACTGTAGCTTGTCCGTCTAGATGCCCCGTTGGGGCAGAGCTACCGTCGCGTCAGCGACGTCCAGACGAATTAGTTCACTGTCCCGCGTCGTTCGCTGACTCCTTGACATCGTCTTCGACGATGGCTTTCCGCGAGACTACTTCGATCGCTGTTTCCGAACCGATTGCAGTCCCGCCTTCAATATCCTCAACGCGGAGAATCACGTCTTCCGGACTCGCACACCCGCAGTTCACGAACTCCTCCCACTCGTCGCCAACAGCGATTGGACCGGCATGGGCCCATCGGAGGTAGCGACGGTACGAATGTTCCATCATGCCCTCCTGGAGCCATTCGCTGTCTGCGATCCACCAGTCGTCGTTTTGCTCCGGGTCCGTCTCGGGCGAACGAAACGAGACGAGGACCTGCTTCGCCTGATTCTCAACGGTAGCTGGATCCGTCGTATTGATATCCCGTCTATCGGCCGCTCCCATCAATCTCCAACCTCCGTGGGAATCGGTTCGGAGTTACTGGCGACCGCCGAATCAGTCGATTCGAGCCACTCTTCTGCGTCCAGAGCAGCCATGCTGCCCATCCCGGCGGCGGTCACAGCCTGCTGATAGTCGGGGTCCATCACGTCACCCGCCGCGAAAACCCCCTCGACTGCCGTCTCTGTTGTTGCCCACGCGCCCCCAGCGGGAGCAGTCTGCACGTATCCGTCCCTGTCGAGGACGACGGGCGTGTTTTCGAGGAAGTCGGTGTTGGGCTCGTGGCCGATGGCGTAGAAAACGCCGTCGACATCGACCGCTTCAACGTCGACGTCCTCTTCGGCTTCATATTTCTCTTGTGGATAACCGTCCGGGTGCGAGACGAGCGTTGCACTAATCACGCCCTCCTCCTGTGATCCGTTGATTGCCACGAGTTCCGTGTTCCAGGCAAATGCAATGTCCTCGTGCTCTTGAGCGCGATCAACCATAATCTCCGATGCTCGAAGCTCGTCTCGGCGGTGGACGACCGTCACAGAATCGGCAAACTTCGTGAGGAAGAGCGCTTCTTCCATCGCCGAATCGCCGCCGCCAATCACGAGGAGGTCGTCGTCGCGGTGGAACGCACCATCACAAGTCGCACACGTCGACAGTCCGTAGCCCATCAGTTCGTCCTCGTTCTCGGCACCAACCCAACGAGCGCTCGCGCCGCTCGCGACGATCAGCGCTCGTGTTCGTAGGGTACTACCGTTCGATAGGTCGAGTTCGAACGGTCGCTGCTCGACCGCTGCGTTCTCAACGGTGGCATGCGTGAATTCGGCGCCGAAACGTTCGGCTTGCTCCTTGCCGTTCTGGATCAGTTCCATCCCACCGATACCCTCGGGGAAGCCAAGGTAGTTCTCGATGTCAGTCGTTAGCGTCAGCTGACCGCCGGGTTCGGGCCCCTCGAGTACTAGCGGCTCGAGGTCGGCTCGCGCAGCGTAAACGGCTGCGGAGAGGCCGGCGACGCCGGAGCCGACGATCACGACGTTGCGAACGTCCGCGGTTGCACCAGTTCCCTTGTTCATTCAGTGTATCTCTCGATCAGGGTGCGGAGTCGGTCTTCCGGCAATACACCGGACTGCTGTTCGACCTGCTCGCCGCCCGCGAAGAGGACGAGCGTCGGCACGCCGCGAACACCGAACGAACCTGCAAGTTGCTGGTGCTCGTCGACGTCGACCTTCGCGATCACGGCCTCGGTCGTGCCCGCCAAGTCCTCGAGGACTGGATTGAGCATCTGACAGGGGCCACACCAGTCGGCGTAGAAGTCCACGAGGACGACGTCGTGCTGCGTTGTAACGTCCTCGAGGTGGCTTCTCCCGTCGATATAGATCGGTTCGTCGAGCGATTGCGCCGAAACGTCGTCACCTGCATTAGTTGCCATCACCACTACGTATGGACCGACCACGTTTAAAGGTGTTGTGTGAAGTGTGCAATACAGACATGGCTATTCTTGATAAGCGCCTCTGTGTTTCGAAACCGTGAGACTGAATGGGCCCATAGAAGCTACAATCGACGGGTTCGGAATGATGGGGAGGACAAGACGATTACTCTTCCGAAGAGATTTGCCAACCCAGTTTTGTGAATAATTCTAACAACCAGTCATTCGACTGGGTCGGCCGACTGCTCCGAGACATCCGCGTCGAAGCGCGCGAAATACCCGGCTCGCGTTCCGATGCGATCCTCGAACTTCAATCCCCGTCGTTCGACGCGGCGTCGCAGCCGTTCGAACCTGACGAAGTGCGGATCGGGAAGCGCCTCGCCGACGACAAGTCGACCGTCGGGTTTCAGGACTCGGTTGAGTTCGTCGAGGGCTCGCTCTTGGTCGGGAATTTCGCCGAGGACTAAGATCAGATACGCGGCGTCGAACGTGTTGTCCGGATACGGAAGCGACCGTGCGTCGCCACAGATCGGTTCGACGTTTGAGTTCTCCTCTGCTCGCATCCGCGTCCGGAGGTGTTCGACCATCTCCGGTTGAACGTCCACGGCATGTAGTGTCCCCGACGGTTCGATCGCCCGGGCGACCATTCCTGTATAGTAGCCGGTTCCCGATCCAACCTCGAGAATACGTTCACCGGCCCGGGGTTCAAGCACGCTGCGCAGCCTCGAGCGAGTAATGACCGGGCGCGGGAGATCGATCGCGTGGCGCTGGGCGTATGGACACGGTGACGGGTTCGATCGCCACCGGAGGGCGTATCCGAGTCCGACAAGCAGCGCGAGCCCGAGCAGGGCAGCGATCGCTCGCGAGGTACGACGGGAAATCATAGGAGTCCCTTCACCGCGGATAGACTACAGTCTTCCCCGAACCAACGCGAGCGTTGCAGGCTTGCTGGTGCTACCATAACTACGATCGTCCTTGAAATTGACCGTACAGTATGTCCTATACCCTCCGCACGCAAGTCGACGGCGAGTTTGACGACGTAGTCGCGGAAACGATCGGCGCCCTCGAGGACGAGGGCTTCGGCGTGCTCTGCGATATCGACGTTCGGGAAACGCTCCAGAAGAAACTCGACGAGGACTTTCGACAGTACAGAATCCTAGGAGCGTGCAACCCACAATTAGCCCATCAGGGACTTGAGGACGACATCGAACTCGGGACCTTGCTCCCGTGTAACGTCGTTGTATACGACGAAGATGGCGGCATCGTCGTTAGTGCAGTTGATCCCCAGCGTCTGATCGGTGTCACTGAAAACGACGACCTCGACCCGATCGGAACTGACGCTCGTGAGCGCTTCGAACGCGTTCTCGAGTCGCTGTAACTCGGGTCCGGAGCGGTCATTCGGGGGTCGGTCTCGTCTTGCCGTACATTTCACCCGGGTACCACTTTCGCTTATAGAATGAGGCGGTATCCATCGTACATGACGAATTCGAACGACGACGAGTTCGCTCCGACAAGGACCGAAAACAGGAGATCATCCGCAAAATGACCGACGAGAATTCAATCTTGACTCGGTGATGGCTCCACGCGTACCGAGGCAAACGTGGTCGCGTGGATACCTAGCAACTGTCCCTTGACTAGACGACGGGGACGATGACCATGGAGGTGGCGATCCTGACGTGGGATTCGAATCCGATCGCGTTTAACTAGGCCGCGCAGTTGTTCGGCCCCAGTTCAAGTTCCGTCGCCTCAGACTCGTCCTCGGGTGGCTCCGTTCCCGTATTGATTTCGATCACACGCTCGTAGTTGGGCGGTTTCTCGGGAGCGTTCTCGACTAATCGGTCCACGAACTCGTCTTCGTCCAGTCCGAGCAGATCGAGGTCGTCTCGAAGGTCGCCCAGTCGAGATCCAATTAGGTCGCCAGGCGAGCCGGCCTCGTATCGGTTGTCCTCCGTGACCGATACGTGTCCTGGGAGGATCCACGTCTCGTCCGGTAGCTCGAGGATGGTATCGTGAATCGAGTCGTACAGTAGTTCGGCGCCGCTCTCCGCGTCCTCATCGCCAAACTGGAGTTCAGTTCGGCCGACGGACTCGACGAACAGCGTGTCGCCGGTCAGCAGCGCCTCGCTGTCGACGAGGTAGTTGACCATCTCAGTCGTGTGCCCCGGCGTATGCAGCGTCTCGATCTCAATCTCGCCAAGTTCGATCGTCTCGCCGTCGGCAAGCGGTTCGTAATCATACTCGACGTCCCGCTCGCTTGCGTGTTCTCCGAGATGGTAGGGGACGTCCAGTTCGTCCGCCAGTTTCGCTCCACCCGAGATATGGTCGGCATGGATGTGGGTATCGAGAACGTGCTCAATCGTGAGACCAGCCTCCTCGGCGACGATCTTGAACTGATCTGTTTGTCTGGTCGGATCGACGACGACCGCTGATTCGGTGTGTTTCGATCCAACGACGTAGCCGAGACAACCCTTCGCCCGTCGCTGTAGTTGACGGACGATGAGATCATCGGTTTCGATCTCGAGGGGAACGATCTCGTAGACCTTGCTCCAGCC
The DNA here is from genome assembly GCF_003344565.1 of Saliphagus sp. LR7. Taxonomy (NCBI): domain Archaea; kingdom Methanobacteriati; phylum Methanobacteriota; class Halobacteria; order Halobacteriales; family Natrialbaceae; genus Saliphagus; species Saliphagus sp. LR7. Next base: position 9,262 of record NZ_QPND01000023.1, read on the forward strand.
CTCCATACCGCCTTTCACAACGGATACGTCGTCGTAGCCATGTTGCTCAAGTTCGAAGCTGAACGGCGTCGACGTAAGTCCCTTGCCACAGATTGCGACAATTGGATCGCCGTCTCTGACATCTTCGACTCGCTCGCGGTCCTCGTCCGCGAATTCGTCGTCCGGACCATACGGTACGTTCTCGGCATCGTGAATCCGCCATCCCTCGTAACTCTCCTCGGGACGCGTATCGATGAGCGTGAACGACTCGTCTGAGTCGATCATATCCGCGAGCCGTTCGGGAGAAACTTGGTTTACCATTGGAACCGCCTCACAATACTAGTTGGTTCGAGGGCGCCAATAGTTCTCACCCCTGCACAGCCAAACAGCGATCGGCTACCGATACGGATTTCGACCGCGTTCGGGGAAACGGGTCCCAGTCAGAATCAGCCGCGTCTCGCAATACTGATCGCCGTTAGCATAATCAACTCCGGGTTGGACATACGGATACGGACCGTCAGCGGGTGTATTCTGGACCCATCCACCGCTCTTGGGTGTTCGGACGAGCGTCGTCTCTCCACAGTTGATCGGCGAGTGGTCTTCGAGGTAGCCGGCGACGACGTCGACGGGGACAACACCATCTTCAACGTCGACATCCCGAAACGGGAACCCGCAGTTTCCGAGATCTCGTTCGGGATCACCGGGACGGGTAAACGTCGCGACCGAATAGCGTGTTTCGGGATCGACCGGGTCCCCATCGATGACGAGATCGACGAGCCTGCGTTCGCGTTTCGCGGTCGGATCGATAACCACCTCTACGTTGGAGGAGTAGTTCCGGACGCGGCCATCCTCTTGCTCATACACGTACGGGGTGAAGTTGTCAGTGAGGAATGCCTCCATGTGGTTCAGCAGTTGCTGACCGTACGCCTCGCCGCGAGCCACTGGTGAAGTCATCGGAAACGCTTGATAGAGGTGCTCGAGCGTTATCTCACCGGCAGGGACTGCTGGACCGTACCGGAAGCCATGGGTAACTGCGAGTTCGGTATCGAAATGCGTCCGCAGCGCGTCGGCAAATAGCACGTTCCAGCCGCTCTCGAGGAACGATTGTCGATCTAGTGGCGTTTCCGTCTCACCGACGACAGTATCCAGCGGCTGCTCGAGGGTTCCATCACCGCGCTCGTGGGAGGTATCGTCGTCGAAGAACGGTGCTCGAGCATCCGCAACCGTCCGTTCGGCCGCCGGATCCGGGTCAGGCGTGTACTCGTGGTCTTCGGCGAGACAGTAGAGGACGTGGCGAAACGCAATGCCGTCGTCGTCGATGCGAAGGTCAACGCGTCCGAGTCCGTCGCCCGTCCCTGATTCGACGACGAGGGTTTCCGTTTCGTCGATCAGGATCGGATCGTGGGTATACTCGTGGGTATGCGCACTGAACAGGACATCAATACCCTTGATGTCCTTTGCCGCCTGGACTGCCCACGGCAGCCCGATCTCGGTGACCGCGAGGACGATATCGGCACCCTCGTCGCGCACGGCTTCGGCGGCCTCCTCGAGCAACGCCGGGTGTTTTCCGAACCGGTATTTTCCTTCATGGAACGCCGGTGCCATACGATCAACGTAGACGTTCGTCATTCCGATTACCCCGACGTCGACGTCACCCGCACGTTCGATTGTAAAGGGGTCGAACAATAACTCGTCCGCATCCGGCTCGTAGAGGTTGTTCGCCAACACTTGCGCTTCGAGTTTGTCCATCAGCTCCTGCATATTCCCGTCTTCGGCGGCCTCGTTCCCAAAGTCCCAGTTCCCCGGGACGTACACGTCCGGATTGATGTGCTTGGTCACCGGTTCTAGCATCGCCCTACCTTTCGTGTACGTCGTCATCGCAGTGCCGTGGAACGTGTCGCCGCTCATCAGTGTTAGCGTCTCCTCGGCAGCCGAGCGGATCTCGTCGATTTTGCCAGCCAACAGCGGGATCCCGCCGCCACGCCGGAGAATTCGATCGTCGCCACCAAAGTCGAAATCAGGACGTGAGTTGAGATTATCGTAGTAGACGTGATATTCGGGAACGAGCTGGCCGTGAAGATCGCTGACGTGGAGACAGACTACGTCCGGTAGCTGTTCCTGATCATGGTTAGTCGGGTCCGATCCGTCGAGTCGCTTCCACTTCCCCAGGTATTCTGTGTCGAGATCCATACGATGGCCCCTACGTTCTACGAGAGCGTATACCCAAGTCGTTACCCTGCATTATGCTCCCGCGATCACCACTCCTGCTCCAGCCCCTCGAGCAGTCGATCAACGTCATTTGTAGTATTGACCGCGTGGACGGATGCCCGAACAGCGTTCAGGATCGGCAGTGCTCGAACGACGATCCTGTCGGCGGCCAGCCGTTCGACCGTCGCCGCTGGATCGTCGACGTCGATCGTCACGAGGCCCGACTCTGGCGCCGACGGACTGAGCAGGCGGTCGGCGGGGACACCGTCTGCTAACCGACCGGCGAGACGACGGATGCGGTCTTCGATTTGATCGATCCCGACATCGCCGATCACGTTGATTGCTTCCTCGAGTGCGACGTGCGGTGCCGGGTTCGCCGATCCGACTTCGAACCGACGTGCGCCGGCTGCGTACTCGTAGGGATCGGCAGACGGTGTCTCGACGCTTCGATAGCCGACCGTCCGTGGCTCGAGACCCTCAGCGACGTCGCGGGCGACATAGAGGAAGCCGCCGCCCCACAGCCCGAGAAGCCACTTGTGGCCGGCGGCAGCGACTGCATCGGCATCCCACTCTTGGACATCCATCGGCAGTTGCCCGGGGACCTGCACGGCGTCGACGAGCGCAAGCGCACCGGCGTCATGGGCGATATCGACCAGTTCTTCTACCGGAAGCTGCGTCCCATGGGTCCACGTGACTGCGCTGAAGCAAACGAGTCGGGCGTCGGCGACGGCTTCGGCGAAGCGTTCGGGATCAACGCGACCGGCTTGAGTCTTGACGACTCGGACCTCGACGCCTTCTCTTTTGAGGCGTTGCCACGGGAGAATCCCGGCGGGGTGTTCGAGGTCCGTCCGCACGATGACGTCGCCGGGCTGCCAGTCGATCGCGTTGGCGATGGCATTGATCCCGGCCGTCGTACTCTCGGTGAGCGCGATTTCATCCGAGTCGGCCCCGATGAACGACGCAACCGTCTCTCGCGTACGGTCGAACGCTCGAAACGCTGTCTCGTAGGGGTGGTCTTCAACCGGCGACTTGTACTCGTGTTCGTGGACGAATTCGTCGGCGGCGTCGACGACGTATTTCGGACTCGGACCGTGAGCGCCGAAGTTGAGATAGGTACTGTCCTGTAGAGCAGGGATATCTGCCCTGAGTTCGGTCGGTGTCATCGTCGTACTTGGTTGCATACCTTATTCTATGGAAGCAGCCGGTAATAATCTTGGGCCTACTATGAAATACTATTCTGAAGCCCGGGCACGCACCTCGCCAACGGTCGACTAAGCGTTTCCCGAATTCAGTGTTCAGTCGCAGGAATCGGACGCCTCTGTCTCGTCGATCGCAGTCGCCCACACTTCGGGAAGACGTGCATACACCGTCGCGTTCCCGACGAGCGCATCAACAGTCGTGTACTCGTCGACCGCGTGGACGGTGTCCGTCCCGAACGCGAACTCCACCGTCGGAACGCCGGCGTTGCGAAGCTTCTTCGCATCGCCGCCGCCGGTGGCGCTCCGTCGGTATACCCGCTCGCCGATCGTCGTTTCGGCGCTCGAGGCGACAGCCTCGACGATCGGGCTGTCGATCGGTTCGGCGGTGCCGACGCTCCAAGAGACGTCGGCGACCGTGATTCCCTCACAGTCGGCGACGCACTCCTGGATCCTCGAGAGGAGGTCGGGCGTCCGCACGCCTGCGGTCAATCGGATATCGATCTCCGCACGGGCGGCCCGTGGGACGCTGTTGATCGCGTCCCCGCCTTTGAAGACGCCGAGGTTGATCGTCGGCGTCTCGAACAGTTTGCGGGCGGTATCAGCGCCCATCATCGGCTCGTAGAACGCGATCGATTCGTCGAGGATTGGTTCGATTGCAGGATCAATCTCGAGTTGTTGTGTACCGAACCGCTCCCGCAACGTCGTCACTGCGTCGTAGAGCCGATCGATCGCGTTTTCGCCGAATACGGGTCGCGAACCGTGTGCCGCCTCGCCTGTCGCCTCGAGAGTCAGCCAGATGCTCCCTCGATCGGCAACCGTCACGGAGTGACGGCCCTCTTCGCATGTCGGTTCACCGATGACGCAGGCGTCGGCCTCGAGGCGGTCGGCCTCGAGTAACGCCGGCAGGCCGGCGTCCCCGCCGACCTCCTCGTCGCTGACGAACGCGAACAGGAGGCTGACGGGCGGTTCGATCTCCGTCTCGGCGAACGCGCGGATCGCGAACAGCATCGCGGCGACCGGGCCCTTCATGTCCGTCGCACCGCGGCCGTAGAGTCGATCGTCAGTACGCTCGCCGAGCGGATTGAACGTCCACGTGTCGGCGTCGAATGGCACCGTATCGAGGTGGCCGTTATACAGCAGCGTTCGATCGCTCGTGCCCGGAACCGTCACGAGAAGATTCGGCTTCGCCGGATCGATCGCGAACCGTTCGACGTCGACCGGGAACTGTGAGAGATACTTCTCAAGCAATGAAACGATTTCGCGTGTGTGGCCGGGTGGATTTGCCGTGTCGACCGAGAGTAGATCGAGTGCGAGGTCGATCAGCTCTTCGCGGTAATCGGCTACGTAGGCTTCCAGCTTATCGGATTCAGTGGTCGTCATCCTGATTTTACCCGAGTTTCCCGTTGAGGACCTTTGCGGCCGTGAGAATCGGATCCCAGACGGGGCTAAAGGGCGGTGCATAGGCGAGGTCCGCGTTCTGTAGTTCAGTGACGGTCATGCCAGCGGTCAGTGCCATCGCGACCGTATCGATCCGCTTCGCTCCTTCGCGGCCGACGACAGTGCCGCCGAGCAGTCTTCCGCTCTCATGGTCGGCCATCAGCGTGACCGTAAGTTCCGCGCCGTCGGGATAGTAGTGAGCACGAGTCGACGCCGAAATTGTAATCGAAACCGGATCGAAGCCCGCTTGGCGAGCCTGGTCTTCGTTGACGATCCCTGTTCGTGCGGCCCCGAGCTCGAATGCTTTCACGATGGCAGTGCCTGCGGTGCCGCCAGTCGCCGTGGGAGCTCCGGTGACAGTTTGACCGATTGCTCGGCCTGCACGGTTGGCGGTCAACGCCAACGGGACGTGGTCGGGTTCACCGGTTACAACGTTGGTCGCCTCAGCACAGTCACCCGCTGCGTAGATACGTTCGTCATTCGTGCGCCCGTACTCGTCGGTCGCGATGGCACCAGTCGATCCGAGTTCGATGCCGGCCGACTCGGCGAGGTCAGCGTTCGGCGTCACGCCGACGCCAACTATCGCGACGTCAGCGGAGACGGTTTCGTCCTCAAGTTCAACGCCGTCGATCCGTTTGTCCCCACCGAAACCCGACACCGCGGTCTCGAGGTGCAGGTCGACCCCCTGCTCGCGGAGGTGATCCTCGACGATCTCGGCGACGGCCTCGCCAAACGGTTGGAGGACGTGGGGCAGCATCTCGTAGAGGTGGACGTCGACCCCGCGAGCGGACAGCGCCTCGGCCATCTCGATACCAACGTATCCTCCGCCGACGATCGCCGCGGTCCCGGGATCGTGTTCGGTGACGTAGTCCTCAATGGCGTCGGCCTCGTCCATGTCATGGATGGTAAACACACCTTCGAGGCCAAGTCCGTCAAAAGGCGGTTCGATTGCGCTCGCGCCGGTCGCGACGAGCAAATCATCGTAGGGCTGTTCGTAGGTCTCTTCGTTCGTTTCGACCGTTACGGTCTGGGTCTCACGATCGATGTCAACGACCTCCGCATCCCTTCGCAGGTCGACATCGCGTTTCTCCCGAAACTCCTCGGGCGTCACGGCCACAAGGTCGTCCAGCTCGTCAACCTCGCCCTTGATATAGTAGGGCATCCCGCAGGCGGCATAGGAGACCCACTCGCCCTTCTCGAAGACGATCACGTCATGGTCCGGATTCTCGCGCTTTGCCTTGCTCGCAGCACTCATTCCTGCAGCATCACCGCCGATGACGGCGAACGTATCGCTCATATATAGCCATTGGACTGGTAGTGCCTAAAGTATTTCTGGAAGTTCCCAATACTATGAAATCAAGTGTAGGTGAAGTACCTCGGGCTGACGACTGCTCGAGGTCGTAGCCACACGATACAGGAATCAACACGATGGCTGTAAGGTGGGAACAAGACGAGCGTTCATAGCTTCGGCCGTCGAAGGCGGTCACGTTTTGCAGGACGAGCAGTTGGACCATTGTTGCCACAGCAGCGCGAAGGCCCGGTTCCGTGTTCGAGTATCTTCCTTGAACTGGCGGAAGGGCAAGATTGGATCCGGAAGTGATTTTCACATACGACCCAATACACTACATGGACAATGCTTCCTATAGATCCCGCGCAGATAGACCCGGAGGACATCGGCGAGAAACAGACCGTCCTCGAGATGGACCACGAGGAAGCGATCGAACACGTCCGCGAGGTATTCACCGACGCGGGCTTCGGCATTCCCGTCGAGTTCTCTCCCTCGGAGCTGTTGAACGAGAAGGGCGACGCCGACCGGGATCCCTACTACGCCCTCGGTGCGTGTAACCCGGCGGTCGCCGACCAAGCGCTCGATGCCAGCGACGGCCAACTCGGCGCGCTGTTCCCGTGTAACGTCGTCGTCTGGGAGGAAGAACCCGGCCGACAGCGCGTCTACCACGTCTCGATCATGCGGATTGCACGACTCGTCGGCATGGCGCCCGACGACGATGAGATGGCCGACATCGTTGCGAAGACTGGCGAACTCGTCGATACCGCTTTCGAGGAATTGTAACCATGGGATACCACACGTTCGACGTCTCGCGGGCTGACAAGCTGGAGGATGCCGGACGACGGTACCGGTTTCTCTCGGCCGAGGAACTGCTGTGGGCACTCTCGCTCTCGCCGGACGAGGTCGTCGCCGACTTCGGCAGCGGGACCGGGTTCTTCACCGACGACGTCGCACCCCATGCCAGCGCGGTCCACGCGGTCGACCTACAGGAAGAGATGCATGACTACTACCGGGAGAAAGGCGTTCCGGAGAACGTCGCTCTCGTGACCAGCGACGTAAGCGACCTGCCGTTCGACGACGGCGCCATCGACGCCGCGTTCTCGACGATGACCTATCACGAATTCGCCAGCGACGCGTCGTTGGCGGAGATCCGGCGGGTCCTCGGCCCCGATGGCCGCCTCGTCGTCGTTGATTGGGCGGCGACTGGCACAGGCGATTTTGGGCCACCCCTCGACGAACGATACGAGGCCGCCGAGGCAGCGGCCGCCCTCCGCGATGCCGGGTTCACGATCGACCACGAGGCCGTTCGGCCGGAAACGTTCCTACTAATCGCGACACTCGAGTAATCGAGTAGCCGTTCTCCCATCGCTTTACCCGATTGTTCGTTCACTTCAAATCATCATCAAGGGCCGTTGGAAAACAGGATTAGTGAATTATACTATATATAGTGGTATCATAACGCAATTGTAGTTATCTTTGGTCTACTTCATCCATTCTTGATACGGTTGATCGCTTCTTCGAAGCGTTCTACCGGTTGCGCACCGACAAGCGTTCCGGCAGTTTCGGATGTCGGATCGAAGACAACGAACGTGGGCGTCCCCGTCACACCGGACGAGCGCGCCTGTTCTGCATCACCTGTGATTTCTTTTTCGAGAGACGGCCGTCGATCGTCCAGACATGACTTGAGAGCGTCCGCATCAACACCAGAGACTGATCGGGTATATTCAAAGAGGTTTTCAGCTGACGCCCATCCCGAATTCTTCTCACCTTGGTTGTCGAACACCGCCGTATGCCAATCCCAGTACGTTGATGGGTCCTCATCACGAACCTGATTCCAGACACACTTGCCCGCTACAGCAGCGGTCATCGAGTCCGTACCGAAATATGGCAGCGAAATCACCACAACGCGGACATTGCCGGGTTCGACGTACTTCCGGGCGAGGTTAGGGAACGTCTCTCGTTCGAACCGCTCACAGAACGGACACTGGAAGTCCGTCCAATAGAAGATTTCCAGCGGTGCCTCGGGCGATCCCACGATCGGCTTTCCGGAGAGGTCAACACCCAACGAGGACGTTGCACTACTCGAATGGAGCGTAGGGGAGAGGTCATGGGTGGCTTCGTCGGATCGCGTGAAGTAGTAGGCACCACCGGCGCCGACTGTCACGACGGAACCGGCGACAAAGGCACGACGGGATGGCTGATCAAATGACATCAAGCTTCTCTATCATTTCAAGTCCGTATTCGTAATAGGACCGCCAATTTGCTCATCCAGCAAATCGAAGGTGGTGATTTCAGGTCGTTGTCCTTCAGTTCGATAAAATGAACCTGCGCAATGAGACTAAGAGATATTTGGCAAATCTCTTTATGGCAATCTCGTATCCGTTCGAAACCTGGCGTGGGACGATCAGTCTTGTGGTCGTCGCGGTCGCAACTTATGTCCTGCTAATCCTGAGTACGATGCCAGAGTTCTCAATCCAGATGCTCAGTGGTGGATTTCGCTGGTTCGACTACGTATTCGTCTCCCTTACGGAAACAGTGTTCCGTACTGACGGCTGGACCGGACTCGGAATCGTAGTTCTGTACGCCTTTCTCTCGGGTGTCGTCATCGTCAACGCTGTCGCCCAGCTTCGAACCGTCGGACTCTCGAGTCTCACTGACCTCTCCGGTGTTGTTCCTGGACTCCTCGCCTCGGGGTGTGCAAGCTGTGGCGCGGGCCTCCTCGGTTTTCTCGGGTTCACCGGGGGCGTCGCGGCGCTTCCGTATAATGGTGCCCTCCTCCGTATCGGCGGCCTCGTTCTGTTCCTGTTCTTCCTGGGGCGGGCAGGTCATCCGAAACAGTGTGCGATCACGACAGAGAGAGCAAGATGAGACGACAGAGCTTCCGCTTAATCCGCTCGGATCGGCGGGCAATGTGGTATGGTGTCGCTGTCGGGACCGGCGTGTTCCTCCTGTTCGGCTTCGTTACTGGTCTCATTCCGAATCCACTCTATGTCCGGATGGTTCCCCGGACGCCAGTTGACTACCTATTCCTGACGCTAACTGCACTGCTGTCAGGTGTCTACACCGCACAGCGACTGGCCAGCGAGACCGCAGAACTTCAGTGTGCGAACAACGGAAGCGACAGCACAGTCGGCGAGCAGCGGTTAGCGTTCGGCGGGCTGATCGGTGGATTTCTGGCAGTTGGCTGTCCAATTTGTAACATCTTTTTGCTCGCCCTGTTCAGTTCGTCTGCACTTATGACGTACTTCGATCCCTTCCGACCGCTCCTCGGCGGCCTTTCCGTAGCGATGCTACTCGGACTGATCTACGTTCGCCACTGCCGATTGTGCCCATCCTGTACATCGTAAGGTTTCGATGGCCGGCCAGCTATCCCGATTGTCAGAACAGGCAATTATCGAATCAGCGATACCAGTCTCACGCCCTCCCGAGTAACATTAGGAGGGAATCCGGAGAATCCGTAGTCATGGAAAGCGACTGGGAAGAAAACGGACTCGACGATTTGCTGAACCAGCAAACCGTGACATATTTGCCAGTCAATGACGCAATTTATAACGTGAAACACGGCGGTTCCGCGGACTCAACAGACATCTTCCAAGTCCTCGCGGACGAGTACGCACGGAAGATTCTTCTTGCCGCGGATCACGGGCCCAAGACCGCAAAAACTCTTAGCGAGGAATGTAATGCCTCGCTGACCACGATCTATCGACGGGTTTCGACACTTCAGGAACATGGCCTGATTGAGGAGCATCACACAGTCGACTCTGACGGTTCCCATCGCAGCAAGTTTGAAACAGCTCTTGAAGAACTCCATGTCGATATCACCGATGGTCAACTGTCACTGACGGTTGAAACCCGTGACGAGCTCGCGGACAACTTTACGTCTCTCTGGAGCGATCTCCGGGGTGACGACTGATGGACGTATCGTTCCTATTCGCGAAGCTAATTACGTTGATTTTGAGCCTTGTGGTCGCGTATATTGCGTATCATGGATACCGTCGAAGCGGCCAAGAACCGATGTTATACGTCTCCGGTGGGTTCGTCTTTATCGGTGCTGGCGCGATCTGTGAGGGGCTCATCTACCACGTCTTCGGAACAACGATCGCGTCCGCCGCCATCTTTCAGGCAATTATCGTCTCAAGTGGAATGCTACTCGTTCTTGTATCGCTGATAAAATATTAATTATTTATAAAACATCATTATTCTCTGTCTGTGTCAAATCGACGTTGATACAATGTTTCATATGACGCGGGTGTGAATTTTCTGATTCGGGGAATCGCCAGTTGGGATTTATGATTTACGCCGAAACGTCGTTGTATGAACCGGCGTCTCTACCTTCGATCGATCGCTACCTCGAGTGTTGCTGGCACTGCAGGATGCTTAGAGTCTCTCCCAATCGGAAGAGGGGGTCAAGCAGATACCAGTGGGAATACTGACCAAGAACAGGCAGAAGGAGTGGCTCTCGGACCACCGGAGCAGGATCTCAGTGAAGCATCGCATCCGAGTTACGGTAACGAATTGCCGACCGTGAATCTCCCTGATCCGCTGACTGGTGAGACCATCTCGACTAACCAGTACGAAAGTGAGCGGACCGTCCTGATAACGTTTTTTTATACGTCATGCCCCGACGGTGTGTGTCCCGCCCTCCTCCTACGATTACGACGAGCGCAGGAAGTCGCAGCTGAAAATGGGTATAGTAATGATGTTACGTTCCTCGCAATGACATTCGATCCTGAACGCGACACTGAAGACGTGTTGCTGACGTATGCCGCCGAACAGGGTATCGATCTTGACGCTGGAAACTGGCACTTCTTACGACCAGAGCAGTATAAGACTGGACACGAGATTGTTACTGAGAAATTCGGGCTCCCGCTCGAGAAACGAGAGGCTGAGGAGTATGAGAACCTCGATTACATGTTCCCCCATTTCGCTTATATTTTCCTCGTCAACGAGCGCGGACTCATTGAACGAGTGTACCCGAACGGGGCGACTATTGAAACCTCACAAGTCGTCGAAGACTTCGAAACAGTGGTGACGGAATAGATGCAGCGACGCGAGGTACTCGCCGGTGTCGGCAGTGTGGGTGTTCTTGGGGGTGCAGGAATGGCGGCGATTTGGGGACTACCGTCATCCGCAGGCGATCGTAATGCTTCGGGGAACCCGGTCGAGACGAATTCAGCGACCCCTGATCAGATTACCATAGAAACAGTCGATGCGCCAGGAAGCGAAGCTGGCGAACTCCGCGTCCCAGCCGTTGACCAACCGACGTTCATCGATTTCTTCGGCACGTGGTGTCCACCCTGTATCGAGCAGATGCCTGCACTCGCTGCGGCTCACGAGCGTATCGGTTCCGAGGTATTGTTTCTCTCAGTTACGAACGAGGCAGTCGGCTCAGCTGTGACTGAGGACGAACTCGTCGAGTGGTGGGACAAACATGGCGGTAACTGGCTACTCGGTCTAGATCCGACGGCCGAACTGACTGCACGGTATCTTGCCGGAGGCTATCCCTCTGCCGTCGTGATTAGTCCGGACGGGCAAGTTCAGTGGTCCGATTCAGGCGTGAAATCCACAGATGAACTCATAATGGGAATTGAACAAGCCCTCGTGACAGGAGCGAACGCGTGATTGAGACCGTCCCGTTGTCAACAGTTGGATTTGCGCTGACTGCCGGGATTGCGACCTTCTTCAGTCCCTGTGCGTATCCACTGTTACCGGGATATGTGGGGTTCTACGTGAGCCGAACTGATGGTGACGAGGCATCGCTTAGGGGGGCAACGGTTCGGGGTGTCATCGCCGGGATCGGTGTTCTGGGAACGCTCACAGTCCTCCTCGGGTTGACGTTTTGGCTCGGCCAATCGTTAATGGCACAGCTCACGATCTTCGAGGTTCTTGTCGGCGTGTTATTGGTCGTCTTCGGGGTGCTTGTGCTCGGAGATCGCGCTCCCTCGCTTTCAGTCCCGCTCCCTAAGCGTCGCTCAAGCATACTGGGATTTGGTATCTTCGGTGGAGGATACGCGCTTGCAGGAGCGGGTTGCGTTGCACCGATCTTTCTCGCTGTAGTCGCTCGTGCGTTGTCACTACCGTTCAACGTAGCAATACTTGTCTTAGCCACATATGTTGGGATTGTGTCAATATTGATGATTTCGGTAACGGTTGCGACTGGGATGGGACTAGTTGCGAACGCAGGCCGACTGGCAGTGTATTCAGGACACTTAAAGCGACTCGCGGGCGCCGTGATGATCGTTGCAGGAACTGGACAACTCTATTTAGCAGTTGTCATTTACTAATCAAAAGAACAGCACTGGCACGGTATTTCGGAAGATATTAATCGAAATGACGAACAGAAGCCCAACCACGAACCAGTTGAACTTCTGTTCGTCGAATTCGAGGCGTCGCAGATACGTACCCACTAGAAGACCGACGACGGTTACGATAGCGATCATTGAGCCGAGCCAGAGTCGGTAAGTCGTCAGCAGGTCGGTGAACAGCGCCATTTGGATGATCCGAACCGTGAAAATCGTTCCAAGTACCATTGCCAGCCCACCAATGTACCGTTCGGCGTCTCGTTCGAACGTGTGAAAGTATGCTGGTAGTAACGGACCGAGATTTGCGAGGGCGAGCAAAAATCCCTGCAGGAGCCCAGCCGTGCCAAGAGCGAACGGATGGTGGGCTTCCTCAACCGTAACAAAATTTTGCGCGACTTGAAAGACGACATATCCGATGAGGATGAGTCCGATTACGAACGGAATGAGCGGTCCCGCACTGAACGTCGCTAACGCTGTGACGCCGATAACAGTTCCAATGACCGCGAGCACGAGTAGTATCCATTCCTCGCGAACGAACGACCATCCAGTTCCGGTTTCGGCGATCTGGAACATGTTGAGCATCCACGGTGGGATAGCCAGGACGACAACAGCGACGGTTGGATCGATCACTGACGCAACGATCGGCGTCATGATCAACGAGTATCCAAAGCCAGTCATTCCCTTGACAGCGCCGGCAACGATCGCAACTAGGACCAGTGCCCCAAGCAGCCCGATCGAAAGATCAGACTGGAGGCCCTGTCCAATGTTCTCTGACCCTGGAAAGAAGACAATCGAGGCGACGACGACGGCTAGTGTCGCGCCGACCATCGTGAGTTCCCGATATCGGAACTCGAGGAGGTTCGTGAGGAACTGTTCGATATCGACCGTGGGTTCGGGGCCACTCATGTGAGTTTGAAGGCGAAAGGGGAACGGCGTGGACCGCCGTTTCGACGATAATCGTGATCCAAACGTATTGCACTGTGTGACTCGGCGAGACTTATCCCGTCTTGAGTCACCGATAATTCGGAAGGACGTGGATTTAGAGGCGTCCGTATCCGTCTGGGGGAGTTTTCTCTTAAAGCCGTTCGTCGTAGATAGCGGCCTTAATATCCTGAATTTCCACGTACTGGTTGCTGTTGGAGCAATTCAATAACTCGGACACGGGTTGTGCTGGATCGATCGCCTGACGGTGAATCCCAGTTGGGTTATGAGCGGTTGTACACAGGAACCGCTATCAATTCGGTACCGGATTCGGGTTCTCGGTTCCTTCTTTCGAGAGTATCGATAGTTTCTGATGCCGGTCAGATTTCGTCTCCTGCTTTTCGATGACGAGGTCCTCAAGAACGAGGACATCGAGTCCCATCCCGTAGAAGTCCTTGATAGCCTGCGTGGGCGTCCGGACGATTGGTTCGCCGTGATCATTGAACGACGTATTGAGTATGACCGGCACGCCAGTGATATCAGCGAACTCAGAGATGAGCCGGTGATATCGCGGATGTTGATCCGCATTGACGGTTTGGGGACGCGTCGACCCATCTGCAGGGTGTAAGACGGCCTCAATCTCGTCGGCCTTCTCCGGGCGAACGTCGTACGCGTCGATCATAAACGGTGCTTGGCCGCCGTCGATCAGGTACTCCTCAGCGGTCGATTCGAGCATCGACGGGGCAAATGGACGCCACTCCTCGCGGTGTTTGACGAACTGATTTACGCGGTCGCGAGATGTGACGGTTCGGGGATCGGCGAGGATGCTCCTCGCACCGAGAGCTCGCGGGCCCATTTCCATCCGTCCCTGAAACCAACCAACGAGATTGCCGTCAGCGAGTCGTTCGGCAACGTACCGTTCGAGATCACCCGGTTTTCCGTACTCGAGTTTGTTCGTCTCAAGGAGGGTCCGAATCTCGTCGGTCTCGTATTTGGGACCAAGATAGACGTCGGTCTGGCGATCAACGTCACCCGGACGCTGCTGTGCCCACCCGGCCCCCAATGCGAGCCCTGCATCGTGAGCGACCGGCTGAACGAAAACCTCATCGACGATCGGTGATTCCCGGAGACATTTGTTTAATTTACAGTTGAGTGCAACCCCACCAGCGATTGCAACGTTCGCTGTTCTACACTGTTTCACGGCCGTTTCTATGAGTTCTACGACAGTCTCCTCAAGCAACTTCTGAGCAGTGTGCGCCAGATCCATTTCCCACTGATCAAACTCTCCAGGAGTCTCTGTTCGTGGACGGTCAAAGGCGTCCTCGAACAACTTGACACCGTGCCCGGTTCCCCATCGTTTCGTGAGCGCGGTAACATCGTAGTCGGCCCCCGTGTCGATCAGATCACGCAGGACACCCTCGATCTCTGGGTTGTCCTCACCGTAAGGTGCCAGCCCCATTACCTTCCCCTCGCCATTGAACATCCGGTAGCCCAGATACTCCGTCACGATCGCGAAAAAGAGACCCAAACTGTTCGGGTGTTCGTACGTTTTGACCCGGGTCAAGCCGTCCCCGTCGCCATGCCAGACGACCGTCGAGTCGTACTCCCCTTTCGCGTCGATCGTGAGGACGATACCGTCGTCGAATCCGGACGGATGGAACGCACTCGCTGCATGACAACGGTGGTGAGGAACGGTTTCAATCGGAGGAACCGGTGTGTTGATCGACTCGAGACGGTTTTGGATTTCGCGTGTCGGGAGAAACCGACTCCGAACCTGCGTGATGAGCGCTCGCTCAAGTGCAGAGAGTTTTCGCTCGAATCCAGGCGCTCGGATCGCGTCGAGAGCGTAATGAGAGGCGATTTTGCTCCGAAGTTGCGGGTCGTACGGGAGGAGAATTCGATCGATGTCTGAAAGCGTCAAATCACGATAGTCGATACACGCCCGAATCGCTCTCTCAGGGAAGGTAGCTGTCGCATGTTTCTGCCGTGTATATCGTTCTTCCTCAACGCCGAAAACAGGCGTGTCGTTCTCAAAAAGGACAGCGCTTGGATCATGCTGGCCGTAGAGCCCGATTGCAGGTTTGAACGCGAGATGATATTTCGTCATGGCTCGGGAGGTACTGTCCCAAATTCAGTATGAAAGCGACAAAGCGCCACCGACGATTTGCTGGGTCAGCAAATCGTCGGTTAGAGAGTCATGGAGAATACAGGCTCATTCGGGATCATGATGATCGTGTTCGTGTTCGTGGTGGTGATTATGTTCATGTGCGTCCGCTCCGTGACGGGTAAACTGACCCGAAAACGCTCGGTCGACTACCTCCGACAGCGCAGGATGGACGTGGACTGACTCGCGGATATCCCACACGGTCCCTGTACCCGCGTTCATCGCAACGACAACCTCCTCGATCAGGGTTGATGCATCGGGCCCAACGATGTGACAGCCGAGGATCTCTCCGTCTGGTTCGATGAGAACCTTCACGAACCCATCCGCTTTCATCGCCTTGCCACGGGCCGTATCCTCGTATCGATACGTTGCCGTTGCATACTCCCGTTCCGTGTCATGAAGTTCCTGTTCGCGTGCGCCGACGCCAGCTACCTCTGGCGATCCGAAGACAACGAAGGGCATCGCCGTGTAATCGACCGGCTCAAGGTCGTCGCCGAGCATGTTTCGGATGACGGTTCGGGCCTCGTAATTCGCATTGTGTTTCAGCAGGTATTCCCCAACGATGTCCCCCAGTGCCCAGATCCCGTCGGCCGTGGTACGTAGATATTCGTCCGTTTTGACGAACCCGAGTTCGTCGGTCTCGACCCCCGTCCCCTCGAGGTCCAGCCGGTCGGAGTTTGGGCGTCTACCCGCTGCGATGAGAAGAGTGTCGCCGGTCACAGTCACGTTTTCCCGATCGGATGAGTCATCAAACGCCGGCGGGTACGGTCGGGCCTCGACGATCACCTCGCCGCCTGATTCGTCGGCAGTAACGGCTTCGTAGCCCGTATGAACCTCGAACCGGTCGGCGTAGCGTTCGGTGAACGCGGCAGCGACCTCCTCGTCAGCCGCCGGGAGGAGATGGCGACGACGACCGACGATCGAAACGTCGCTACCGAACGTCCCGAAGAAGTGTGCGAGTTCGGCCGCGACGTACCCCCCGCCGACGATCACGAGATCGTCCGGCGGTGTTTCCAACTGGAGCGCCTCCCTGCTGGTGAGGTAGTCGACGGTCTCGATGCCGTCGATCGGCGGGATCGCCGGCCGTGTTCCCGCTGCCACGAGAACAGTATCGGCCCGGGCGCGTTTGCCAGCGTCGTGTCCGTCGGTGATCTTGACCGTTCGATCATCGATGAACCGACCTTCACCTTCGAACAGTGTATGCTGATCCGACGTTTTGACACCGTTTCGGATCGAGTTGGAACTGCTCGACACCTCCTCGTTTACCTCGCGGACAATGTCGGAAAAGTCGACGTCGGTCACATCGGCGTGGATGCCGAACTCGTCAGCGCGGTCGACGGTCGTCATCACCTCGGCGTGGTACAGCAGTTGTTTCGAGGGAATGCAGCCGCGATTGAGACACGTACCCCCGAGTGGGTCTTTCTCGACGACCGCGACCGACTGCCCGCGGTTCGCGAGGGTGCTTGCCACGTCAAGCCCCGATCCCGAACCGACAACGAGAAAGTCGAACTCCCGGATTTCTGTGTCCATGCTCCGACTGACGACGGCCAGCCGATTATATTCACACGTCGACCGATCCGCCGACGGTGCGGTTCAAATCACTAGGACGGGCAACATCGCGACGGCGCCCGCAGTGAATCCGACGAGGAGTTCATTGCGACCATGGTTCGGCAATTGCGCACCGGTGGAAAGCGCCTCGGGGATGAACTCTGTTGCGACCAAATATACCATCGCGCCGGCGGCGAAGCCGAAGCCGAAGGGGAGGAACGTCTCGGCCCATGAGACGAACACGAACGCGATGACCGCGCCGACAGGCTGGGGCAAACTCGAAAAGACGGCCGCGCCGACCATTCGCCAGTTCGAGAGCCCCATCGCCCGCATCGGAATAGCAATCGCAGTCCCCTCCGGGATGTTGTGAATTGAGATGGCGACCGTCATGAACACCGCGAGCAGCGGGATCGAGAACCCCAGTATCGAGAGACCCCCTTCGAAACCGAGTTCGGCGAACGAGACGCCGACCGCGACTCCCTCGGGGAAACTGTGGACCGTGAGGATGCCCAAGATGAGGACGAGTTTCTTCAGGTCCCCATCGGCGAAGGCCACCGCTTCAAGGGGCGGTCCGTCATCGTCATGGCCGCTACCGTTCGGTCGCGCTTTCCCCTCCCCCTTATCATGTCCATCAATGCGATCGTGCTCGACGCTCTCACCGAGATCGACGTTTCCAAGCACGCGATCGGAGATTTCGACCAGCGCCACACCAGCGAGAAGTCCACCAATCAGTAGCGTCGGGACTCCACCCGAGGCGTACGCCAGTCCCTCGTCGATGAGGCCGAACACCGATACCGTCACCATGATTCCCGAAGCGATCCCCCACAGACCCACGTTCCACCGGTCGCTGAAATCCTCGACGAAGAAGAACGGCACTGCGCCCAATCCCGTCGCTAGCGCAGTGAGCAATCCCGCGACGAACACGATGACGAGATTCTCCGCGAGTGCCATATTCGGTGTATGAGAGATAGAGCAAAAAATACTTCCAGGAATACAAATATAATTCGTCTTACCTAAACCAGTGATTAGGAGCAGTGAGGGATGTTACTGATGACATCATCAGTTTGCGGCGCAGTTGTTCGGGCCGAGTTCGAGGGACTCGACGTCACCGCCGGGCTGCTCTTTCCCCCAATTGATCTGTTTGATCTCGTTGTAGTTGGCCGGTTCGTCGGCGAGACTTTCGACAATGGTCTCGACGAACGCCTCCTCGTCGTCCTCGGCGACGTAACTCAGGAGTTCGTTGGTCGTCTCCTCGCGGAGGTCTCCAAGTGCGGTTGCAAGCGGACGAATCGATTCGTCACTGAAGTGGCCAGGAAGCACCACGATTTCGTCATCGAGGTCCGTCAGTGTGTCCAGACTGTCGAACAGTTGACTCGCGGCGGTCCGAATGGCTTCCTCCGAACCGTCCTCGAGATCGGGACGGCCAACACTACGGAGGAACAGCGTATCGCCCGAAAGGAGTGCGTCTCCGAACAGGAAGGAGACGCTTCCGGGCGTGTGTCCCGGCGTATGGAATACTTCAAGCTCGCGCTCTCCGACGGCGATCGACTCGCCGTCGGCGAATGCTGTGATGTGCTCAAGTTCCCCAGCATCATCTTCGTGGAGGTAGTAGGGAACGTCGAGTTCACCGGCGAGTCGGCGGGCGCCCGAGACGTGGTCGGCGTGGGCGTGAGTATCCGCGACACCGACGATATCGAGGTCCCGCTCGTCGGCTGCGTTCAAATACTGGTCGACGTACTGGCTTGGGTCGACGACGATGGCTTCGTCGCCGTCATAAACGAGGTACGAGACACAGCCCGTTCCGGGGCGAACGATCTGGACGACGCCCTCGACACCTTCGATGCCGTACTGTTGATGGACGCGACCCCAGCCGTTCATGCCGTCATCAATCGTTCTCGCGTCGAACCCGTGGTCGCGGAGGAACTCCGCAGCCCGCGCGGATGTAATACCAGCGACACAGATGACTGCGATTTCCGTGTCCATCGGAAGGTCGTCCAGATGCTCTTCAAGCGTTGAGAAGTCGTGCTCAAGGAGCTCGTCGTAAATCGGGAGGTTCGTACTCCCCTCGATTCGCCATTCCTCGTAGTCATCCTCGTTTCTGACGTCAAGGATGAAGAGATCGTCTGCATCGTCCTCATCGATACGCTGTGCCACCTCTGCAGGATCAAGTTTAGTATTGCTCATTACACCCAATTCTATGGGATAGCACGTATTAAATCCGTTGGTAAGTGGCCGTTTGATGTCACAAAGACTGTGGAAAGAACACACTTAACGATCACCACCATCACGCACAGTCGTTCTAAAACGAATCCAAAGGGGCAGAGAAACGAGTTCTACTGAGGCTGTACCGGTGAAACTACTGGACGCTCCCTATCCCTGGGCGGGAACTTCGGTATCGGTGTCGGCCTGGTCGTACTTGTCCTCGAACTCCTGAATAAGCTGGCCCATCTTCGCGTACCAGTCATTGAGCATCCGCTGCATGTCGTTCGCAACCTGATCCGGGTCCGTCGGGGAGTAGACGTGGTAGTAGCCGCCTTGCTCGTAGTTGATCTGTTCTTTCTGGATGAACCCACTCTGGAGCAGTCGCTGGATCGACCGATACGCAGTCGAGCGCTCGCGGTCGACCCGGTCAGCGACCTCGTCGATTGTCAGCGCTTCCTCGCTCTCAACCAGCACGCGAAAACAGTCCTTGTCGAGTTGCTTGAGCCCGTGGATACACTCCAGCAACCCCTCACACTCCATGTCTTGCTGTAGTTGCTCCGCCATCGAGTTTGCCATTGTACTGTTTGAGTATAGGAATCGTGCCGGTATAAGGGTTGTGTGAATATTGCGCAATCTCGATATGCTCGGTCAAAACCGGGCGACCCCCCAATTGCAGGATCAGTCCACTGACGTCGCGGGTACACTGGTTTGTGCCCGCATCGTTGCGACGGTGCTATAGATCACGGCGCCGCCGACTGCGAACGCTGAGATCAAGATCAGGGCGAAACCGACCGTTGTGAACGCCTCGATCCCGAGGTAGTCGCCGGCCTGCTGGAACGCTACGGCAACCGATCCGCCCAGGAGCATCAGTCCGAAGTAGATCTTGATATCATCCTCGTTGACGATATTTGTCGCCGCCGAGCCGATTCGAGCGCCGAGCGCGCTCCCCGCGAGCAACGGCGCGACAATCGAGAGATCTACTCCACCGTTGAGCCCGTAGGTGAACGCACCGAACCCGCCCGAGAAGACGATCTCGAACAAGTCGGTTCCGACTGCCACCGGAACGGGCACCCCAATGAGATAAAACAGCGCGGGCATTCGGATGAATCCGCCACCGACGCCCAGGAATCCCGATAAGAGGCCCGTTGCGAACGCAACGCCCAGAATCATCCACAGCGAGACCTGAATTCCGCCCGCGATCGTTAACATCGGTGGAATGCGGTACGACTGGATTTTCTTCGCGATATCTGGGATGTCGTCCGGGTCGATCTCGTCGTCGGCGCTATCGTGGTGGCCAGCACTGGAAGTGTCACCGCCATCATTTTTGAGTGCGTTCCGGGTGACGAACAACCCGATCGCACCAAGCAAGAGGACATAGGTGACCCCGATGACGCCGCTTGCGAGGCCGAGAGCCTCAAGCCGATAGACGAAGAGACTCCCGACCTCGATCCCAGCTGTGGTCCCAGCAATCATTAGCCCCCCAAGTTTGTAATCGACCTGACCGAGATCGTGGTGTTTCAGCGTCGCGATGACGGCAGTCCCGAAGACAAACGCCATCCCGCTGCCGACCGCGACCCGGGCAGGATACCCCATCACGAGTAACGCGGGTGTGACGAGGAACGACCCGCCCATCCCGAAGAACCCGAACAGGACGCCGACCATGAAGCCGAAGCTCACGAACAGCACGAGCGTCGTGAGTGCGATTCCAAACGGGTCCATTATGTGTGTGTGATCCGCTCAACGAGTGGCGTTGCGACCCGCTCGAGTGCACCGTATCCTACGTAGAGGACGATCGCCTCGAAGAGAACGGCGCCGACGAGCGCGGCTGCCTGTACTGCTGACGAATACGCTGCAAGGTCAATCATCGGTATGACCTCTGCCGTTCAGTTGTGTGCGTATCATGGATTCCTACTCACTATCATCTACCCGGAGAACAGGTATAACGCTTTTGGGACTACTGTACAATATTACTGCAATCTATCTCACGGCTATCCAACGGAGATATCTGAGTAAGTTATACAGATACCAAGAGTCAATAACTGCCAGTCAACTTCGCTCGGACGCGGACAACAGGACTCCCACCTGATCGGATCGAATCCGGTCACGCCTGATGGGAACCAAAACGGACGTCATCACGATCGAACGAGGTCTACACGGGGAATATCTCGTTCGAGTATTGGTTCACCCCAACAATATTATGCGAACGACACCTACGGAAGGTATGAAAGCAATCTGTGCGACCGACCTCTCCGCCGCCAGCGAGGCGATGATCGAGAGTGAGACCTGCCTCGAGTGCCTCGGACGAATCGGCGTCGAGGAGATCCACCTCGTGACCGTGGTCCCGTCGAACGTCCACGCGGGCATGCCCGGGATAGACTTCGAGGAACGGCGTGAACGGGCGCTGGCACGCTACCGCCGCGTCATCGAAGAGGCCGGCTTCGAGGTCGAATCGCACGTCGTCCGCGGCACGCCCCACCGACGAATCAACGGGGTCGCGGAGGCGGTCGGAGCGAACCTGACGATCGTTAGTTCGCGCGGGAAGAGTCCCCTCGAGAACCGCGTCATCGGTTCGACCGCGCGGAACCTTGCGCGGACGACGGTCGTCCCGTTGCTCGTCAACCGGATCGAACGTGGGACGGACGATCCAGACGTGGTCCGAGAACACCTGTTCCAGCGGGTGCTCTACGCGACGGACTTTTCAGAGAATGCTGAGCGGGCGTTCGAGGCGTTCTCGTATCTCCGTCACGCGACCCGGGAGGCGACGCTGGTCCACGTCGAGACGCCGAAGGACCCGTCGCTGTCGGACGGCACTGATCCCGACGTGCGACTCGCGGAGCTGGCAGCCCGACTCGAGGAGTGGGGAATCGAGACGCAAACCGAGATCCGAAGCGGCGATCCAGCGGGTGAGATTCTCGCCGCGGAGGTAGAGTACGATCCAACGACGATTCTCCTCGGATCGCGCGGTCATAGCCGACTCCGCCGACTGTTACTCGGCAGCGTCTCCGAAGACATCGTCGCCCGGGCGAACGGGAACGTCATGCTTATTCCACCAGACAGAACGGCCTGAACGAAGCGACAAACGAAATCGCTTACCGGAACGCACAGACGGGCATCAAGCGCTCCTTCAAGAGGCTCTCCAGGGATTTGTCGAACTGGAAGACGGCCCATCCTTCTCGCCCGTCCTCCGCCCCCTTCCGTGAAGCAGGATTTCAACCGCGTCAGACGACGAATTCGAGTCCGTCTCCGTTAATGAAAGGTATGACGGCGACTGCTGTACGGCCTCATTGGTCCCGACGCTCAAGCGTAGCCGTCGGCAGAATTGAATGATCCACATGATGCAGACGGATGCCATTTCCCACTAACCAGTATTCATCGTTTCGTTCAATACTCTGGCAATCGAAGGACGACATATGGCAGTCGACGAGTCACTGATTCGGGGGTTATTGATCGTTATCGCCGCTATCCTGCTCCTTCCAGTGCTTATGATAGCGCTCGCGATGCCTCTGATGGGTGTCTGGAGCGGTGGCCACATGTCTACCGGCGGGATGTGGGACCGCACTGGAGCCATGTGGATGTGGCTGTTCATGTTATTTCCATTACTGGTGGTACTCGGTCTCGGATATCTTCTGTACAGCGCGGCTCGCCAGTCCGGCCGCCAACGAACGGATCATGCTCTCGCAGAGTTGAGAGCTGCCTACGTTCGCGGTGATCTCACCGACGAGGAGTTTGAGGAGCGACGTGAACGCCTGCAGAGAGAGGAGTAGCCGTCACGGGAAGACATCCATGCCCCGGTAAGCCTGGTTGTTTAGTGGTTTGAGGCCCTCATCAGTATCCACTCATTCGGCTCGAGAATGTCACCACCGACACTCGTCTACGATGACGATTGCGGCGTCTGTACCCGCGCGGCGCGGTTCGTGGACCGCCGCGCACCGATCGATATCGTCGGATTTTCGAACCTTACGGACGATCTGCGAGCACGCTTACCGGCCGACTATCAGGAGTGTGCCCACTTGG
The DNA here is from genome assembly GCF_003344565.1 of Saliphagus sp. LR7. Lineage (NCBI taxonomy): Archaea > Methanobacteriati > Methanobacteriota > Halobacteria > Halobacteriales > Natrialbaceae > Saliphagus > Saliphagus sp. LR7. Next base: position 32,524 of record NZ_QPND01000023.1, read on the forward strand.
TTACCGATGAGACGATTTACTCCTGTGGCGCAGCGATGGAACGCGCCTACGAACGGACCGGTCTTCTGCCATCACAGTTTTTCCCGCTGTTTCGTCGCGTTCCGGGATACATATCCGTCCGCGAGTTCGTGTACCGTGTTGTCGCGTCGAACCGTCCGTTGATCAGCCGGCTGCTTCCGTAGCTCGTCGAGAGCGCATAGGCAACCTGCTATGCCGGTCAAGATCTGATCGAAAACGGACGACAGCCGAAGGAACCGAACGTGTCCATCCGAAGTCTCAGAGTTCCAAAAGAAGCATGGATCCGTAACCGAGGCTGAACGCAAGGACAAGCGAACCGACCCAGGCGGCGACAGTGAATCCCAGCTTCCGGGGGCTAACACCGTCCCCACCAGTAACTGCGAGCCCGCTGCCGACAATCGCGCTCACGATAATTTCGTTGAACGAGACCGGCACACCCAGCAGGACCGCAGTCTGTGCGATAAGAAACGAGGGAACGAGCGTCGAAATCGATCGGCGCGGTCCCAGCGATGCATACTCCTGAGAAATCGACTTGATCATTCGGGGCGCACTCGTCCACGAGCCGACGAGGATGCCGACGCCACCGCCGAGCAACACAACGATCGGCGACACCGTCGGTACGTCCTTGAGTAGCGGGAACAGTGGTCCGACGGCCAGCCCGACCTGACTCGCGCCCGCTGAGAACGCCACAAGTGCGCCAAGCGAAAGCAGGAATCGGCGCAGACCGCCGGCCTGGTCACGACGGATGTCCCATCGAACTACGGCCCCAGCGATGACGCCGATACTGAGCGTGAGTATAACCGTAGGGACAGCGCCACCGACGGGAAGCAGCGTTGTCCCGGTGGTAGCGAGTGTTCCACCGATCGACGAGAGAAACGAGAACTCGAGGTTCGCGACCACTATGCCGACGATCCCGGCGAGGATCGGAACGCTGAGGTCCTCGGGGACGTCGGGTCGCGGGAGGATACTAGCGATCCCGTAGGCGATGCCACCGCCCACGAACGGCGTGAGCACCCAGACTGCGCCGATTTCGGCGTACTTCCCCCAGGCAGGATCGCCACCCAGCGCGAATCCGACGCCGATGACGGACCCGGTCACCGTGAATGCGGTCGCGATCGGGTAGCCCGTGTAGATTCCGATCGCCATCAGCCCGGCGCCGATCAGCAAGACAACGATGACGCCGACGATTGGGAGGCTGATCCCCTCGACGAGCCCGGTGCCGACGGCCTCCGAGACGCTCGTACCTTGGGTTATTGCGCCGGCGAAGCCGAGAATCCCGACGAGAAACGCCGCTCGCATCGTCGAGATGGCGTTGGCGCCGACCGCCGGCGCGAACGGGGTTGCGCCGCTCGAGCCGGCGCCGATCACCCACGCCATGAACAGGCTGGCGATGGCCGCGGCGACGAACAGCAGTATCGTTGCGGGGTCCATGAGTGTACGGAAAGTTGTAGTAGCGTTCTCGAAATTCGGGAAGCGTTAGTCGGCACTCGCCGAGCCGATATCGGCTGCAGTGCGCCTGCTGCGCCACCAGCCCTGGAGGTAGGCACCAGCGAACATGCCGCCGATCGCCCAGAGGATGGTGATGTTCCCGATCCCGACGCTGGCGTAGGCCGCACCAGGGCAGATCCCCGAAAGGCCCCAGCCGACGCCGAAGATCGCGCCGCCGATCAGAACGTTCCGGTCGAACGACTTCAGTCGCCGACCGTAGACATCGCCCGTCAGCGGTGCGCTATCGCGTACACGGGGCATGACGGCGAAGGCGATGCCCGAGATAATCGCCGCACCGAACATGACGAACACTAGCCCGAAGTCGTCGAACTGGAGGAAGTCCAAGACGACCTCGGGGCGGGCCATATGACTGTAGGCCAGTCCGAATCCAAAGACCAGGCCGCCGCCGAGGATCACCGGCATGAACAGCGGATGACGGTTGCTGCTCATCTTACGGACTCACCCCCGCGACCTGGACGAGTTGTGCTGTGACGATTGCGACCGACAGGAACGTGATTACGCCAACGATCGACGTCCGCGAGGCCGATCCGACGCCACAGACGCCGTGACCGGACGTACAGCCCTTGCCGACCCGCGTGCCAATCCCAACGAGAATGCCGCCGACCAGCAACCGCCAGGGCTGGACCTCGGTCGTCCACGCTCCGCCCTGCCAGACGACCGCGTAAATCGCCCCGCCGAGGACAATCCCCAGCGTGAAGACGACTCGCCAGTCCCGCGAGCCGAGATATCGCTGGAACCGTGACTGCTCGGAGACGTACGAGAGCGTCGACTCGAGGAACGTGCTCGCACCTGCAGCGATCCCCGTCCCGAGGTAGATGATGACCGCCCCAAGACCAACGAGCAGTCCCCCGATCGCGTACCGGGAGATCCCGTTTGGAAACGGCTCGGCGGGCACCATTTGGAGGAGTTCGAGCGGTATTGCGATCTCGAGCACGATGATCAGTCACCCGCCAGCGAGTCCTGGCTGGCCGCGCAGTTGTTCGGGCCGAGCTCGAGTTCGAACGCCTCCTCGTCGTCGGTTTCCTGCTGGCCGAGATTAGTGGCGATGATCTCCTCGTAGTTGGCCGGACGAGGCGGCATGTCCGAACGGATCAACTCGGCGAACGCGTCCTCGTCCATCGAAAGTGCATCCATCTCCGCCTCGAGCTGGCTGATCGGTGCCGTGTACGTACCGTCGTCGGCAGGTTCGGCGGCGTCGCTGAAGTGAGCGCCGCCAACGAGCGTGTCATCTGGCAGGGCCAGTACACGCTCCTGCAGCGATTCGTAGAGTTGCCGCGCGGCGTCTTCCGCGCCCTCGTCGCCCTCCTCTAAGTCGGGGCGGGCGACACTCTCGACGAACAGCGTGTCCCCAGTCGCAAGCAGTGAGTCGTCGATCAGGTACGAGGTCATCCCTGAGGTATGACCGGGCGTAGAGACGGTTTCGATCATCGCGTTGCCGACTTCGAACTCGTCGCCATCCACTGCGAGAGTCATCTCATCGGCGTAGGTGACGCCGCGGTCAACTGCTGCCTCAGAGATGACGCCCGTAACGCCTTTGTCAGCGAGATCGCGGAGGCCGGAGATGTGGTCCGCGTGGATGTGCGTGTCGATCGCGTATTTCAAGTCCACATCGAGTTCTGTGGCGTCCTCGAGGTACCGATCAGTGAACGCGCCCAGCGGATCGATCACGGCCGCCTCACTGCCGTCGACGAGCAGGTAACCGAGACAGCCACTGGAGGGGCGCTGGTACTGGTAGAGCATCCCGCTCCCGTCGTAGCGTGCGACTTCGACACGCTCGTAAATGCGTGCCCAGCCGTTCATTCCGTCCTCGAGATGATCGACGTCGTAACCCCGCTCCATCAGCGTCGCGGCGACGTATTCGCTCGACCCCCCCTTTGCACAGAGAACCGTGATTTCTCGGCCGTCGGGAATCCGTGCAAGAACGTCGTCGTCAATTTCGCTGTCTAGGAACTCGAAGTACGGGATGTTGACCGACTTGACGGTCTCACCGTCGATCTTCCACTCGTCGTACTCCGATTCCATACGGGTGTCGAGGAGCATCACGTCCTCGCCCGCATCGATTTGGCCTTTCAACTCGTTTGGACTGACCGATTCGACCTCGACGTCCGGCATTGGAAGATCCATGTCGTCCATGTTGTACACGTCCCAGTACCGACTGCTGGCACTTAAGGGTTTGTGTAGTATTCCCCTGAAAGCACAATATAGAGTTGTTCAGTATTCGACAGTGATGGCTATTACGCCCATATACGCAGACTATAACGAGTCTAGCGGCACATCGACTACCCACCTGTGTGTGGTTCGCACAATAATCGTAGGTCTTTTACGTGGGGCCATGATATTGTGTGGTAGCTCCAATACGGAGCACAGTAAACAATGAGTTCGGATTACCAGATTACCGAGACGCTCGATGTGAAAGGCCAATCCTGCCCGATGCCGATCGTGAAGACCAAGCAGGCGATCGACGACCTCGAGGCCGGTGATGTTCTCGAGGTTGTCGCGACGGATTCGGGCAGCATGAGCGACATTCGAGGATGGGCTGACGGCACCGACGGCGTCGAACTCGTCGAACAGGTCGAGGACGACGATGTCTACACCCACTACGTGAAGAAAACGGAAGAATGAGCACGGACGAACCACCAGCATCGGCCGACACTGTCGACGCACCAGCCTCCGAATCCGAGGACGAAATTGACGCTGAGGAATTACAGGCGCTCCGCGAACGCGTCGAGGAGCTAGAAACATCGCTCGCGGAGACGGATGCAGGCGATGATGAGAAGAAGATGACCATCGTCGCCACCCAAGGGACGTTCGATATGGCCTACCCGCCGCTGATCCTCGCGAGCACGGCGGCGGCGTTTGGCTGGGAGGTCGTCGTCTTCCACACGTTCTGGGGGCTCGACATCGTCCACGAGGAGAAGTCGAAGGACCTCAAACTGAGCGCGGTCGGCAATCCGAACATGCCGGTCCCGAACGCGCTCGCTGCACTTCCCGGGATGGATACGATGGCCACGAAGATGATGCAGCGGCGGATCGACGACAACGGAACGGCGACGATCGAGGAACTGATCGATCTCTCGATCGAGAGCGGGGTCGACCTCCAGGCCTGCCAGATGACGATCGAACTGATGGACTACGACGAGGACGACTTCTATGACGGCGTCACGACGGGGGTCGGTGCAGCGACCGCACTCAACCACATGGCCGATTCCGACGTCCAGTTACTGGTATAATGAGAGAGTCAGAGCGGGGAATACGATCCGAGGCCGATTCGAAACCACCGAGCATGCGCGTGCTCGAGGCAATCGCCGACCGCGAAGATCGCGAGCCAGCAGAACTCGAGCCGCCGCTCTACGAGGTCGTGAGCCCGGAGGCATTAGACGATTTGTTCACGCCGGCCAGTGATGAGAACTCGTCTCGCCCAGGACGTGTGACGTTCCGGTATCGAGGCTACGACGTGACCGTCCATGCGAGCGGCGACGTCGATCTGGCGTAGGTTCAAAACTTCCGAGGACTCACCTCTCGATGAACAACACGTATACTCAAGGGATTCGTACGAACTGGCGTCAGTTCCTTCTTCAGGTGGTGACGGTCTTTGCTGTCGGGCTCACGATGGGGTCTCAGCGGAACGTCGTCCCACTCATGGGCGAGGAACTCTTCGGGATCGACTCGCTGCTGGTCATCAGTTCCTTTGTCGTGAGCTTCGGGATCGTCAAAGCCGTCCTCAATCTCTACTCGGGGAAGTGGGCTGACACCTACGGTCGGAAACCGATCTTGATTCTGGGTTGGGTTACAGCACTCCCAATTCCATTCATTCTCATGCTGGCTCCGAGCTGGTGGTGGATCGCAATCGGGAACGTGCTACTCGGGATCAATCAGGGTATTGCCTGGAGCATGAGCATGATCTCGAAAATCGAACTCGCCGGCCCGGACCAACGTGGGTTGGCAGCCGGTATCGACGAGGCCTTCGGATACACTGGAGTCGCAGCCGGTGCCTGGGTCACGGGTGTGATCGCTGCCCACTACAGCCTCCGTCCAGAGCCCTTCTACGCTCTGTTACTCGTCATCATCGTCGCTCTGTTGCTTGCGCTCGTCTTCATTGAGGAAACACTTCCATATGCTCAGGCAGAAGCAACGGCTGAATCGGATGGAGGTGCCAATCAGCCCGAAGCCGAACTCTCGTTCGGAGAAATAGTCCGGCGGGCGACCTACGGCGACCGGACACTATTCGCAGCTGCTCAAGCGGGCCATATCGAAAACTTCGTCGATACGCTCGTCTGGATCGCGTTTCCAATTTTCCTTGTTTCACACGGACTGGACGTTGCCCAGGTCGGTGTCGTCGTTGGCGTCCACAGTGCAGCATACTTCCTACAGGTGTATACGGGCCGTCTCGGTGATCGGGTCGGACGAAAGCCACCCATCGTCAGTGGGTTGTTCCTCGCTGGCGCGGGTGTGTTGGGGATGGTCCTAGTGGAGGGATACTACGCGTGGATCGTCCTCTCGGGGATTGCAGGCGTCGGAATGGCTCTCCACTATCCGAACCTTATTTCGGTCGCGAGCGATGCAGCACACCCGCTTTGGCGGTCGACTGGCTTAGGGGTCTATCGACTGTGGCGTGATCTGGGATATGCCGTTGGAGCAGTATTCATCGGCCTCACTGTCGATTTAGTACACATCGACGCCGCGTTCTACGGGACAGCCCTTGCAATAGGTCTCTCAGGGATCTACGTGCTTGTGTACATGGAAGAGACACACCCTGAACTCGGAACCCACGAGTTGCCTTCTAGCGAGTGATAGTTAATCGCTGAACCAAGGTGCTGTATCTCCTTCTGACACACGGCCTTCAGACGGCCGGTGAGTTGTTTAGCGAGGCGCGGCTCGTTCCGGCCAGCAATCACGAGTGTGAGCTCCAAGGCTCATCTACTATCGTCTTATTCCCCGTAGCTCAAGTTACTCTTCGCAGCAGAACGCCAACTGATACTGGATGATGTGTTGGCGAGTTCCTAGTGAAGAATTGCCATCGGACGGAACGCTACATGGGTCGTCTGTATGTAACGCGGATAATCAGCCGGCCTAGTTATGAAAATAATATCCCGCAAGTTAGGCTCACCTGTTTCAGTTTCCGATGGTCGAAATCATTATCCCATATCTTCACACAAGGCAGTATAGAGGCGTCCGCCAATGACAGCGACCGAAAAGAAGGACCGGGCAGCAGCTGTGTGCGAGTCCTGCGAGGAAATCGTGCCTGTTCGGATCACTCCTGATGGGCAGATTGAGCCAATCGGTTTCTCCTGTGGCTGTGGAGGGGGCGACGGAGAGTCCCTCAAAATCCTCAATGAGGAGGACACACATCTTGATGAATACGGGGAGTAGCCGGCTCATTCTATTAGCTGTGGCTGAGGAGGGTCCCGCGAATTCGACTGATGAGACTGATCTCAAGAATCACTGTGTTCAACTGGTCTAATCTTCAACGGGGACGCTTGGCTACCTGCATCCTCAAGACGGTAAACTCAGTACTTTCACAACTGCGGCACTCGCCAATACCGATTGGGATAATATCTCCCTTAGAAGTGACGTTAGCGGGATACCTCTTTCCACACCCGTCACAGGCCGTGAGCTTCCGGTCTTCATCTAATATGTGTTACATATGATTCAACTAAGATGTGATGTATGTGATTATTAGGGTTACGCTCAGACTGAGATTGTAACACTATGTATTTCCGAAGCTGGACACAATAGAATTGGACCCCAGTCTGAGTGAACTCAACTCACCGGAGCCCATTTTTTCACGGTAAGAGAAGCTGATTCTCGCGTTACATCGGGGTGCGAATAGACCACCGCAGTCAATTGATCTCACTCGGCCAATAGTACGATACACAGGCTAGACTCTCGTCTACGATTCATCAGACGTGCTCTGTCCCGGATCGACAGTAGGAAGCAATCCCGTC
>NZ_QPND01000024.1:0-39586 GCF_003344565.1 Saliphagus sp. LR7
GCTGGCGAAGTTCAGGGGCGTCTCGAAGCACCACCTCCAGAAATACCTCGGCTTCCTCGCACTGAAACTCAACTCACCGGATGACTGGTTTGAGAAATTACTGTGTTACGATGTATCGAGATGAGCGATTGATCAATTACGAACTCCCGAAACTCCTCCTCTGGGGCAGTCGTAAGGATTCTATCCCAGAGTTCTCGCTCTGCCTCACCAGTGGGCTCATCTTCTCCCATTATAGACATCTCTTCCTCTATTCAAAGTAATTATACTAATCACGCAATTATTTCAATTCTCAACGGTCCTCCATCTGGCGCCACCTCTGCTGTAAGATTTGCAGCCCAAAGTAACGCGAGGTTCAGCCTCACTCGTACCGAAATTATCGCTTGAAGTCTAGCCGAACAAGATGATCCTGCTACGAACCTTAAATCAGGTCTGGGTCAAGCGGTGCTCTCGAACCTTGTGCAACGCTCCTTTGAAATTGGGGACTCCTGTTGCACAAGGCAAGATGTGAGTTGTATCCTGAGCAGGAGGAGGAGATCGGATTCGTTAGAGGATATCCTCAACGTACTGGGATTCCCAGTTGCGCCGATCTTCGATTTCACGTCGTCCGCGACGAGTGACCGAATAGACGTTCGTCCGTCGGTCTTTCTCGCCTTTCTCGAGAAGCCCCTTGTCGACGATCGTATCAAGATTCGGGTAGAGCCGTCCGTGGTGGATCTCTTTCTCGTAGTACTTCTCGAGTTCGTCTTTGATCGCGAGGCCGTGGGGTTCGTCCAACCCAGCCGCAACGTACAGGAGATCACGCTGGAAGCCGGTCAAGTCGTACATGCCGATCTCTAATATCCAACTCAAGTTAACTGTTTGGGAGTATATCTATGAATTCTGTGAATCGAGCGAATAGGCGCCACGTCCACTGTGGCGTCTGTTTGCTCCCATCGGAAGCTATCCAATCCCAAAGAGAACCGGTGTCAGTAGTTTTGGAGAGAGCCATTGATTCGATCAGCGAGGTATCGGTCAATCCGATCACGGCGCCAGCCAAGCGGGGCACAGACCGTCTCCGCGGCATCGATCAGCATCTCCGCATAGAAGTTCTGGTCATAGCGATCGAGGTTTTCGTATTCCAGTTGGATCCGATCCCGAGAGTGCTTTTCGTCGTCGACGACCACATACGAGACGTCCTGGCCTGGCTGTGGGTTGAAGCCTGCCTCCGTCGCCCGTTCCAGCGCAGCGACCGTCCGCGTCGACTGCTGATAATCACCCAGTCGCTTTGACGCTCGATTCGTGATGAGCAGCTCCGTTGGATCGACCGCCCCGGAGCGAAGGTCACCCAGCGCTTGCTGGAGGTGTGAACAGATCGCCTCTGGCGTCCGCTGGGCGTCGAGCGTCTGAATGAATTCTTGTTGCATCGAGGCAATCCACTCGGGCGTACTCCGCTGTCGGCACGCAATCCCGCGATATTTGTACTCCCCGTCGCTCCGTTTCCCGAAATACTTCGTGAGTGCGCCTTCGTCGCTATCCGCAAGCGGGACGAACGCCACCCAGTCGAACTCAGATTCATACTCCAATCGGATGCCGACCTCCTCGGAAACATGCCTCGCGAGGTCCTCCAGTGGCGTCTGTGACTCGCCTTCGATCGGTGTCACCCAGATGCTATCGACGATGCCGTGAAGAAGGTGCCATCCATGCTGCTCGAAGACTGCCTTCGTATCGAGCAGGATCTCGCGAGCGTAGGCGTTAATCGCCTCATGGCACTCGATACGACCGAATTTGGCGTTACTGAAGCCCTGGTAGCCGAAACAGGACACTAAGATCCACTTGATTGCACTCGAGCGACTCCGGAGTCGAGCTTCGCGATCTTCGTTGTCTGTGGCCTCAATCTCGGCTTTGATCTCGTCGCGATCGTCGATCAACGGTTGAAGAACATCAGGGAGGTAGCCTGGCTCGTCACAGATCGCATAGTCGAGCCCAGGGACGTCCTTCCGATCACCGTGGCACTCACATCGGATCGTCTCCGGGCTGATGTTATACGTACAGATGATATTGGGATATAGGCTTGAGAAGTCGAGCTCGTGCACGTCTTCATGAAAGCCGACTTCTGGTGAGAACGTATAGCCGCCACGATCGGCGTCATGGAGCGTCCGCATCGATTTGAAGAACTCGTGGCGCCACGAGTTCCAGGGGACCAGCACATCCCTCTCGCGAGCTTCACAGATCTGAATCGCCGTGAGCACGTTACCGATCGACGCCCACGAGAGTTCCTGGAGGGGCTTTCGCGACCGCAAGACGAGGTCGACGCAGCCATCGAGGCCCGATTGGTCGTAGAAAAACGTATTCGACCGATCGATGATCGCCCTGCCGGGCACATTGTATCGTGCCGGCGAGTGACCCGTATTCCCGTAGCTCTCGTAGGTTGAGCGACCAGCGAGGCGCTGCCAGCCCTGCAACCGTCCCCACTGAAAATCAATGTTGGACTCACCAGCACTGGCACTGAGCGTCGGAATCAACTCCGCTGAAGAAAGGATCAGGGCATCCGGATTAACGGTCTCGAGGCGGTTCTGAACCGCCTGGAGGATCGCCTCCGGTGAGCCCGAAAGTGAGTCACCGTCGACCGCGAGCTCGGTAATCGGCGGCTCCGCTAGCTGTGGGGGTTCGACGTCGATCTCGAGCGTCGAGAGTTCCGAGGCCGGCGTCGGATCGACACCGGTCTCGAGACAGTAGCGAAACTCGCGCGAAAAATCGACGTTGAAACAGCGGTAGGCGCCAGGTTGTCCACGATCGCGAATGAACGAGGCGACGGTTCGGACAGCGTCGATCCGGTCGACGTCGATCCGAAGGACGTCTTCGTGATCGTGGCGAAAGCCTGGTCGCCACTGTTCGAGAGCCATTTCTATAACAGCGGGATGATGCTCAAGATTCCCGCGAAGAGTTTCGAGTGTCGCCTCGGAGTCCGCATCGGCGATCGCGTACAGCGAGGGTGTGTAGTCGTCGTGGATCGTATACGAGGCACCGTCCGCATCGGTTGTCCACGAGTAGACGGTTCCATCGATGTAGTCGATTTTGAACGGCATCAAGCGGTCACCTCTCGGTTCCGTCGTTCCTACCATCGACCCCCGACTCGAGCGTCTCGATTCGAGCAGAGAGCTCCTCAAGTTGTGCTTCCTGCTCGAGGGCGATTGAGACCAGGAGTGCGTACATCGGCTCGGGATGGTTCAGATAGCCGCTCGCATCCGCGTGGCTCCGTGCATGCTCGAAGAGGCAATCGAACTGCTCTTGCTCGTCACGGCGAAGCCCTCGCCGGTAGTCTGCCCACTGTTCTTCGAGTGCTCGCAGCGTATCCCGATACGTCGCGTTAGTTCGCCCCATCGACGACCACCTCCGGGCTGGATGGAGCGACAGGTCCCGGAGCCTGCTCGTATAGCGGCTCGCGAGCGTCGATGATCCAGTGCCAGAACGCGAGTGTCGTCTGGAGCTGGCCGTGTGAGGCTGGATACACGAGCGTCTCGAACTCGTCGGCGACGAACCGGGGGCCCTGGGTCGTTGACTGGCATTCGATCGTCATCGCGGCACTCGCCTCGACCGGCGCCGCGAACTCATCATCGCGACTCCGAGTTACGAGAATTGGGATATCGTGTTCACGGCCACATCGAGCGAGCATCGCGAGCACCCGAACGAGCATCGCTTCGCCTTCGTCCTGGCGGAGATCGTCCTCGCGGTAGAACGCATCCAACGCGGGGGCGACGATCAGTGCAGTCTCTTCGCCGATTTCGCGGCCGAGCTCATCGATGAGTGTGTAGTGCTGGAACGGCGTGAATCCACGTGCGACCTGTATCCGGTCGAGGACCCGGGGATCGGGCGCGATCCGCGCGAGCGGCTGTGTCGTCGCATGGCCACCGGTGTCGACCCAGTAGGCCGAGCTCTGACTCGTGAGGATCTGATCGACGACGAGGGTATGCAGCGGGCCTCTCGGCTCGCCATCGACCTCAAGGAGTTGCAGTCCCGATTCGAGTGTCGGGAGTTCGGGGATCCGGTTCGGTCGATTCGAACGTGTGTGATCGGACATCTCACTCCAGCAATCACGAGAGTTCAGGATAAGCGCCGGCGTGGGGTTTCCGGCGGTTCCGAAACGCTCTCTTGAGGGTCAGCAATCGCGGTTCAGTCTGGCGTTTCTGGGGTTAGGAATCGGTGTTTCCGAAATCGGTTTCCGAAACCCGATAGACCCGACTCCGTTTCTGGCCGTCGGCCTCGATGATGTTGTAGTGTTCCATCTTCGAGAGATAATTGCGAAGCATCCGACGGGACTTCGGTGCCTCGCGCTGGGCCTCATAGGCCTCGTAGAGGGTCCCTGGCGTGATCTCACCATGGTCGGCGATGATCTCATAGAGGAGTTGCTGATCTTCGATGAGCTGATCGATCGTTTTTCGATGGAGCTCCGTTCGTGCTTTGGGGATCGCCTCGTCGATATCCTCGCTTGAAAGCTGGGTCGCGCCATCGCGGGATGCCTGTCGGACGGCCGTCCGCAAGATACCGATCGCGACTCGTGCGTCGCCGGCGGCCGCGTCAGCCACCTGCTCGAGATGGGTTCGGTCCAGCGTCTCGTCGTTGAGCCCGCGCTGGACGCGTTGTTCGAGGATACTCACGAGTTCGTCCATGCCGTACCGCTCGAACTCGACACACTCGCTCCCACGGAGACGACTGTAGAGGCGGTCGTCGAGGCCGGTGAAGAGCTCCTGTTCGTCGTTCGCGATGAGGATCATCGATAGGTGGGGCAGCGCGTACAGGTCGTAGAGGACGTCCTGGTCCTCGAGTTGGTCGACCTCGTCGAGGATGACGACGTATGGATGGGTATCCGCGTTCCGAAGCCGTTCGTAGAGTTCATCCCGGGGAGTGGACTGGCGGTGAACGTCGAGCGTCTGGTTGAGTTCGTCGAGAAGCCGATAGAGTACTCGATAGCTGTTGTAGTTGTGCCAGCAGTTGATGTAGGCCGTCTCGACGTCGAACGTTGTCTCTCGAAGATCCTCGAGGGCGTACTGGGCACAACAGGTTTTCCCGACACCCGTCGGGCCGAACAGGCAGGCGGTTTCGGAAGGATCATCGTGGAGGACGGGTTCGATGATCCCCGAGAGCCGGTTGAGTTCGGCGTTCCGATTCACGACGGTCTCGGGGACGAATTCATCTTGGAAGACCCGAGCGTCGGTGATCACATCACGACCCGTTCAGTGGGAGGGGTGATAAACGGTGGCGGGTGATTTCCGAAATTTCCGAAAGACTCTCTACGAAGACGAGAACTCACCGAGTCCCGTTTGGTCGTGGTCGAGCGGCTCGATTACGGACGGCTCGTCATTGGTGGGGTTGTTGACTCGCGTTGAGATCTCGTACGCATCGAGGTCGTTCTCAGGGTATGGCTGACAGAGGTCTTTCCGCGTGTCTGGGTCGGCCGACAGCCACTCGGATTCAGAATCTTTCGGAAGGACGACGGGCATTCGGTCATGGATCGATTCCATGAGGTCGTTCGGTTCGGTCGTCAGGATCGTGACACAGGAGCGTGTCTCGCTTCCATGTTCCCACTCGTCCCATAGCCCGGCCATCGCGAACGCCGGCCCGTCTTCGCGAAAGATCCGATACGGTTGTTTCGGACCACCGTTTCGAGCGTGCCATTCGTAGAACCCAGAGGAGAGAACGAGACACGGCCGCGACTCCCACGCATCTCGAAACGTCCGTTTCTCATCGGCGGTTTCCGATCTCGCATTGATGAGGCCGTCGTCGGGGTCGTCTGCCCACTCTGGGATCAGTCCCCAGTGGTACTGATCGATCGCATCGGGTGCATCGTTGGTGATGACCTCCAGTCTGTCACCGGGGGCGATATTGTAGCGATATGTATACTCACGGCCTGTGGCGATCTTGGCACCGAATCGATCCTCGAGGTCCGTAGCGGGGATGAAGAGCGAGTTTCGTCCACACATATGACGCTAGTCGCGAGCCAAAGGCATCAAGATGCATCTAGGCAACCAACAATGGACCTTGTGCAACGTTCCTTTGATCGGGGAGGAGTTTTGTTGCACAAGGGTGGGATACCGATGCTCCTTGATAGCGAGAGAGGTCAAGTGATGCGGCTGTTCCTTCAGGTATCCATCTCCGTAGGAGCTGATGGTCCAGACTCTCGTGCATACGTCTCAGCCAACTCAACCACGTCATAAACGTGAATTCCAGTCTTGAACCACAACACGCGATCAGCAGCGCTTCCGAAGTCCTCGCTCGCGCAGTCCAGTCGCTCGGAGACAGCGAGCACGAAATTGTCAGCCTCCACTTGCCGAATCTTCTCTAGCTTCGACTCCAGGTACTCTGGCGTCCAGAACCCGACGACCTCGAGAATAACCCGGCGACCGTCCGGATGTTCGATCGCGAAGTCAGGGATCATCACCTCTGCACCGAGGTCGAACACATCATCCTCGCGCACTAACTCCCAGTCCGTCGTCGCCCGCTCCCACTTCTGGGCGAGCGTTCGTTCGACGTCGCTATCGAAGTGCTCTCCGGCGCTGTAATGCGAATCCAGACCTTCAGTATCGTCCAGCGTGAGTTCTCGAGTCCCGTCGAGCGTTTCGTCGATGGGGATCTCGGCAGTCATCTCCCACCGATCACAGAGTGGGAGTGCCGGGAGGAAGTTCGCCATCCGGATGCCGTACTTCTGGGATTGCGAAAACAGCGATGCCGGGCCATCGAGCACGGCTTCGTACCCTGCAGCCTGATCAGTACTCTCAACGCGTTTGCCATCGGTGTCGATCGGATAGATCCGGTGCATCAGCCCGAACAGCTTCACGTAGCTGAACACTGTCCCGAAGTGATCCCACACGCGAACGCGCATCTCTGTCGCATCGTAGAGCACCGCCTGGGCGAGCGCGAGATTATACCGAGTCAGCAACCAGTCAACCGTGAGGTCCGTCCGTTCGTACTCCTCGTCGCTACTGCCGGTTAGCGCGGTCGTCGACGTCGATGTCTCTCCGTCGTCATTACTCGCGTACTGCTCAGCGGTCCGTGTCCCGATCTTGACGAGTCGTTTGTTGTCCTCGAGGTCGGCGTACATCCCCTGATAGCACGCTTCAAGCGAGATTCCCAATTCATCGGCGATCCCACTGTACACTTCCAACTTCTGAGTGTCCTCACCAAGCGTTGGCTGGCGAACGATCGGATACCGGTCGTTAGCTCTCTCGAATAGGTGCCGACGAATCTCTCGTGGATCAGCCGGGGCGACGATCTCGAACTCACACTCGTCTTTCAAGAGCTTCGCCAGGCCCTGAACGATCTTGTAATCGGTATCTTCGACGGTCAGTTCGTCGATCGCGTCCTCGAGATCGCCTTTCGGTTCGTCGAGATGCGCCTCGAACAACTGGATGAGCTCCCGGGCGGTTTGCCGGTAGCGACCGTCCTCGGGGTCGATGAATAGTGGCGTCACCTCCTCATCGGTCGTGCGCGAGCGAGCGAGATCAGCTGTCAACACTGGCCGTCACCCCCTCACGGCGGCGTTGGGAGACGTACGTCTCCATCGTCTCCTCGGCGATGATCTCATAGAGGCGTGCCGGCTGGCGCTCGTCCGTCGGTCGGAGAATCCGTCCAAGCCGCTGAGCATACTGACGTTTCGAGGCACTCCCCGAGAGGATGATCCCGACGTTCGCCGCGGGGACGTCGATTCCCTCATCGAGAACTTGTGAGGTCACCAGCATCGAGTACTCTCCAGTGCGGAATCGCTCGAGAATCTCCGTGCGTTCCTCCGTGTCCGTCTGATGGGTGATGCAGGGAACGATGAACTCCTGAGAGATGTCGTAGGCGAAGTCGTTATTGGCAGTGAAGATGATCGCGCGGTCGTCGTGATGGCGCTTGATCAGCGTATCGAGCGTGTCGAGTTTCTTCTCCGCCGTACGGGCGAGTCGTTCGGCTCGTTGTTTGGCGACGAGTGCCCGCCGACCCTGCGGGTCATAAGAGGTCCGCTTGAGGAACTCCGCATAGCCCTCTTCTTTCCAGAGGTCGAACTCGTGGCTGTCGACGTAGTCGCGATAGAGCTGGTACTCTTCGTCGTACTGCTCGCGTTCGTCGGCCGTGAGCTCAACCGACATGTGGATCGTCTCGTACTCGCTGAGGTACTCGCCGGCGAGTTCGTCGACGTCCTCCTGGTAGACGACCGGCCCGATGAGATCTTCTAAGAGTTCGTGTTTGCCGTCCGGGCGCTCGTAAGTGGCGGTCAGTCCGAGACGATACGGCGCGATCGTCATCTCAGGAATTAGCTGGTATGTCGGAGCGGGGAGGTGGTGTTCCTCGTCGACGACGAGTAAGCCGAATTGATCGCCGTACTCGTTGATGTAGCGGTAGGCGCTGTCGTAGGTAGTGACCGTAATCGAAGTGACGTCATGGCTGCCACCACCCAGAACGCCGATCGGCTCTACGAGTTGGTCGCCGAAGGCGTTCGTGAGCGTGGCGTGCCACTGGTTCATCAGATCGATCGTTGGTGTCACGACGAGTGCGCTAACACCAGCGTCAGCGATCGCTTGGAGACCAAGGAAGGTCTTCCCGCTCCCCGTCGGAAGAACGACGCTGCCCTGTCGTCCGTGGTCGATCCACGCATCGAGAGCGGCCTGCTGGTAGTCACGAGGTTCGATGTGGAGGGCGGGTGTGAGGTCAAGATCGGGATAGCTACGGGCAGCGTCCTCAATTGACTGCTCGAACCCCTGCTGTAGTGTTCGCTGGTCAGCGTCACCAACTTCCCGGTCACTGGTCTCGGTCCACGTTCCAGCCCATTCGAGTAGCGCCCGATACCGATACGCTTGAGCGCGGTACTCATCGACGCGGTCATCCCACTCCGCATACGGGACCGTTTCGGTGGCCCCACAAAGGAGGAGTGTCCCGTCGTCGAATTCGAGTTTCATCGCGTCTGTGAGTCCGTTATTGGGGGAGAGGGAATACCTTACCTATCGAGAGGGTGAGCAGGCTCAGTCATACGTTTCCACAACCGGAGTAACGCACGGTTCGAATCGCTCCGGGCTCCGCCCAACGGTCATCAGTTCATGAATAGGCGTCGTTGAACTCGCGTTCGCGACGCATGAGTTCCTCGACGCCGTGGTCCAGAATTCCGCGTCCCATCGCAGTCGGTCGATAGTACGTATAGAACCCCTGACCGTCAGCCGTCCGCCGCTGGCGCTTATCGACCAACCCGACATCGACGAGATCATCGAGATGGTAATGGAAGTTGTGGGCCTCGACGTCGATCGCAGCTTTCAGATCGGTCGTGCTCAACTCGTCGTTGACCACTAGCGTTCGCAGGATATGGAAGCGCGTTGGATGACCGATCGCCTGCTGCATCGCGAGATACTCCTCGAGCGTCAATCCACTGTCTTCAGGGAGTGGCGGCTCGGGCTGGCGAACCTTGTCCGTGGAGCGGTGGTCAGTTTCGGACATATGAGGTTGCCTCAGTCGAGGAGTGGAGTGGCACGTACTTAGTCGTTCTCCACTCGAAATATCCTGATATCGCCAGTATTTATAAAGGATGTCTATAAACTATTCAGACGAATGCGGGAACGACTCATCGAACAGCTCCCTCAAACGATCGGTGACTCGGAAGCGCTTGAGCCGGTTCAGCGCGAAGAATTTCTCGTCTATCTGATGGGGCCATACCGGACGTTCGACGTCGAGACGTTGCTGCCAACCGATACAGAGAGGGAACCTGATGTCCCGTCATTTGCTACATGGAACGAGACCAGTGGCGATTACGCCGAGGATGAAGTATTACGGCTTCTTCAGGAGACGCGTGACTGTCTTCGCGACCGTGGGTTCAATGCATTCCTCGCGATCGACGTCGGGATCTCACTCGACGAGATGGATGCCGCAACGCAGAGTATTGCGTTCGCGCAGGCAAGTAACGCGACGATTTTTCTTGCTCCACAAGTCGGTGATAATCTCGGAGTCGGGATCGAGATCGGGAGTGTTCTCGAGGATCTGCTGTCAGCGGATGAGATGCAAGGGCCAGCAGCCGAGGCAACTCCACCCGATCGATCGCGACGAATGATGGTCGCGGCAGAACCGTCCGTTCGAAGCGCAATGCTCAGATCGGTCCATGCTCGATGGGACGCTAGCGTTCGGACCTTCACTGATGCAGGGGACTGCTGTCGGCTGTGCGCACAGTTTTGTACGCATATTCAGAACGAGGAACTCTACGGATCGCTTAGTCGGCTCGATTGATATCATCCTCGGCATGAAGTTGGATGAGAGACTTCTCATCGCAGGACCGGTTGAAAGAGGATTTGTTATTATGACGGGTTTGATGAGTGGTTATTTTCAGGACAGGAACGACGATCAAGCATTTGTACCCACAGAAAGAAGTACACAGCATGACCGGCGATGACGAGGCTCTAAATCATCATTACTCTCTTGATGAACCACTCAACCTTCGTGCTGCGCTTGAATCAGCTGCAATCGAGTTTCTTGACGTAGACGAGGATCGAACGGTCGTCATCTATCAGCAAGCGATTCTCATGGTCACCGCGACAGAAGGCTCTGCAACGACAGCTCAGGCCATCGATGTCGAGCTATGGGAACCTCCGGCAGGAGGAAGTGCTGATGATCATGAGACGATTCTCGCAGGGTTCGTAGAAGAACTCCTCGCAGCTGTGGACAGTTTTTCATAGCTGCATTGGAAAGTTGGCGGATATCATTTCCAAACCCCCAGATTTGGCACTTGAGATGCGACTATGAGGTGGCCAAAAGCAGACACACCCCTCGTTGCCGCTGTATAGACGGTACAGAAACCCTCAAGAGACCATATTCCGATAGTTGCCGGAAACCTCCAAATATTTTGGTCAGATAGCGATGATTAGAATAACAAACGAAACCATAGATATAAATATGATGGCTGTGTTACCGACCACTAAACGTATCGAACGCATCGCATCGATACGTCGAACGCAATCGAATCATGCACCAGAACCGCTCCTTCCTTGGTGTTACAGCTTCCCTCTTGTTATTGGGCCTTCTTTTGATTTCTTGAGAGTCACCTCTCGTTCTCGTCGAATCATCTCCCAGACTATACAGCGGCACTCCGGGGTGTGTGTGTCTCTATACAGCGGCACTGAGGGGTCTCAACCAACTGGGATTGGCTCGTTCCGGAAGGATTTATCTCCATACAGCGGCACTCCGGACTGCGGAATCGCCTGGTGGCAACTCGTCTGACGTCTGGCATACAGCGGCACCAAGGGGTCGCCACGGGTTTCATTCCACTCCTCGTGTATTTGTTACAGCGGAAACGTGGTGTGTTGCACTCCCCATACAGCGGCAGGTTTGGGTAGAGAAACACAGATAGAGCGAGTCTACGCTCAACATTCAGCCATATACAGCGGCACTAGGGTCCAAAGATTTAAGTCCTTCTCACTTGATCCATTCTCTAAGAGAATGACAAACGATCACGACTATTTCACACTAGAAAACAAAATTTTCCAGAATAAGGACCTTCTTCAAGTATCTCATCTCCCAGATAGTGATCGGATCATTGGCCGTGAGGAAGAACTCACGAACCTTGCGAACGCAATCCAGCCGGCGATCACGGGTAATACCCCTAACAATGTGCTTGTATATGGGAAAACGGGAACTGGAAAATCGCTATGTTCAAAGTTCATCACGAACCAAGCAATTTCTCGAGCAGCGGGGAATGACGTTCAGGTCGGGGTTGCTTATGTTGATTGTCTCCAAGAATCTACAGAAACGCAGGCCGTCCAGTCGATCGGTCATCAACTTAATGACCAGAATGATACCGATATTAGTATTCCTCATGCTGGATTAAGTACGTCAGAATATTATCGACGGCTGTGGCAGATTATCGATGCCCGATTCGACGCAGCACTCGTGATCCTCGACGAGGTCGACAAGATCGAGTCGGACGATATTCTGATGCAACTGTCTCGAGCCGTTGAGTCAGGAAAACTATCCTCGAGCACTATTGGGACGATCGGCATTTCGAACAAAGTCCGATACAAAGAATCGCTTGATGAACGGATCAAGTCTAGTCTCTGCGAGCGTGAGTATGTCTTTCCACCGTATGATGCAACCCAAATCCGTGAAATTCTCAATTCACGATCTGATGCATTCGAAGACGATGTTCTCGAAGACGGAGTAATTCCTCGTGTCGCTGCGCTATCTGCCCGAGAACATGGTGATGCTCGAAAGGCGATTGACATTCTCCGATTTGCTGGTGAGATTGCTGAAGAGAAAGGTCTTGAAGCGGTCACGGGCTCTTGTGTCGAACAAGCACATGAGCGAGAAGAGACGAATCGGCTTGCGGAACTCATTTCTAAATCTCCCAGTCATGCGAAATTAGTTCTAGAGGCAATGGCGTTGTTGGCCCAACAGCCTGATCGGAATAATGACGTTGTTCAAACGACCGAAGTGTTTGATCTCTATAAACGATTATGCGATCGAGACGAGTCTTCACACCTGAAACTTCGTCGAGTTCGGGATATTCTCTCAGAACTCGAATTTCTTTCTATTATTGAACAGGAGCGCAAGTGGGCAGGGAAAGGAAAAGGAAATTACATGGAAAATCAACTTGTGGATGATCCTGAAGTGATTCTTGCAGCGTGCGAAAAATCGAATTAAGCTATCCCGCTAAATAACTCTAAATCAGTTGAATGTCTTCCTTGTCCTGTCTTTCTTATTGGTCTTCTTGAATGGCTCTTATAACCAAGGAATAACCATACAGCAGGGCCTATGCGGACTCAATCTGTTGCGAAAATCTGACTCCTACTTTCCCAGTACAGCTATTGCGTAAAAACGCATACTACTTTGATGCCTATCGACCTCCGAAAACACGACTCTGACGGCCAGATCACCATTCGTTCAGATACAAACAAGGCGAAAATCATCAAGCTCCTCTACCAGAACACGGACCTGGGTTACACACCGGCTGAGGTTCGAAAGCAACTGGAGCTTCCACGAGGGAGTACTCTACGACCCATTCTCGTCTCCACGAAGAAGGGCTCATTGGAAACACGTCCGACGAGCTCTACTATGGGCTCGGACACCGATCGGATCTCAATCGATTCGCGAAGAGTCTCTTGTCTCTAGATGCCATATTTCAACGTCAAACTGTGGGTAATCTGTCTCCAGAAGACGTCGAACAGACCGGTGACAATGTGAAGCAGCCAATCCCTCTTGAGCGATTAGCAACGGAGAACGACCCAACCGACGAACCCTCTACTGGAGAATGGATCGTCAGCGACGACGAATCTGAGTAATTTCACCTGAGGTGGGTCATAAACACTCCTACTCCACGCACCTGTCGGTGTCAGCTGTGGTCGTTCCGGTCGGAGACGCCGTAATCGATATGTAAAATCGGTGTACTTGGCGACTCTGGCGCTGGAGTCCCGTTCCAATCGACGAGATGCACGTTTGCCATCTGTCCGGAGAAGCGGAATCGCTGGACGCCGGTCTCGATTACTCCTTCGGCTACCTGTCCAGAAACGATGGTCTCATCTTCACGGGATTCGGTTTCGATCTCCTCGATGGTTCCATCGATGCTAATTTCATAGTTTGATGGGACTCCTCGACCAATGATTGTGACTCGATTTGGCAGTTTGGTATTTGTTGCCATGCTCCGACGAGCCCACCCCGCCACCATAATGCTTCCTGTTGACAAATTAGTTGAATGAGAGGACCATATCGAACAGATGAATCTGCGGGTCCGTCACATCTCGACGTACTGCTCTTCCCACTGGCGCCGTTCTTGAATCGCGTCTTCCCCTGCTTCCGTGATGGCATAGTAGTTCGTTCGCCGATCGAGCTGACCTTTCTCGACGAGGTCTTTGTTGACGACCGTATCGAGATTCGGGTAGAGGCGTCCGTGATTTATCTCCGTCTCGTAGTACTCCTGGAGTTCGTCTTTGACGGATTGACCCGAGGGCTGGTCAAATCCGCTGATGACGTACAGGAGGTCGCGTTGGAAGCCGGTGAGGTCGTGCATGAGCTTTGGTATCCCACTATCGAAGTATTGTTATGTACTAGCAAATCCGCTGTCAGGAGCCCATACCAGTCTTCTAAGCAGAGAGTACTACTCAAGAGATGTAACTTTCTTCAGCCACTACCTAACCATCATGGGATTGTCTGGAGATACCGATCGGGTGCATCGTGGAAACAGTCCCCCACAACGACTGCATCCGCACCGGCGTCGAGTATTTCCTTGGTCTGAGCGGCTCGTTTAATCCCACCGCCATACAGGAGGGCCGTTTCGTCAAGATAGGGCGCTGCCGCCGAAACGCCGTCAGGGCCACCATACGTCCCCGAATATTCGAGGTAGAACACTGGAAAACCGTATAGGGCTTCGGTCGCGAGTGCTGCTCCCGCTACTTGGTCAGCGGAATAGGGGGATCCAACCCCTGCTACGGTCGCTGCCGTCGAATCAACGTTCTGGATCACATACCCTTCTCCGATAACTATGGATGCAATTTCTGAGACGAGATCAGCATGCTGTCCACCCGTGGTGTCTTCGATCGGCAGGATCGAATCCGGTGACTCTTCGAGTCTTCTACAGACCTCTGTGAATAGATCAACATGTTTCTCGAGATAGTGAGCTCGATCCCCGTTAAACACAACAGGAATCGAGATATAGTCTACTAATCCGGCGATCTCCAGCGAGACGTGATCCAAGTTATACGGCTCTTGGAGGAGCGTCACATCCGGAGCGGCTTCCTGGACCTGCTGAATAGTTCGATGCATATTCTCTCTGGTCACCCCATCAGATCCTCCAACGATGATGAGATCAGTCTGCCTCAGGCATTCGATGTCTAGAGGCAACTCCTCAGCCGGATCGATCTTCGTGATGTGGCTGATTGGCTCCCAGTCGATACTCATGTGAACAAGTGGTGAGATAGAAACGCAAGGTCCCTCCGATTCCGCAAAATTCCAATCTCCTCAGATTTCGTATTGCTTTTGATAGTGGGTTTGGAAGTGCGCTCTGTGTCGTTTAGTGAGCAGGCCCGTGGGTTAGTGGAGATCACTAGGCCTGGGAATGCTATTGTCGCCGGGATTTTGACGTTTATCGGCGGGTTCGTTGTTCAAGGAAGTGATATCACTGCATCTGGGATCTCAATCACCATCGCGGTGGTCGTGACGATCTTGACGACAGCAGGTGGAAACACGGTCAACGACTATTTCGATCGAGAAATCGATCGCCTCAACAATCCTGAGCGCCCAATTCCACGAGGTGCAATCACTCCACGAACAGCACTTCTCTTCGGTAGTATACTCTTCGCCACAGCTGCTGGGCTCGCACTTTTGCTACCGCTGGCAGCGATCCTCATCGCAATAGTAAATCTCGTTGCATTAGTGACCTATACTGAATTTTTTAAGGGATTACCTGGAGTGGGCAACGCCTTAGTGGCGTACCTCGGTGGGAGTACGTTTCTCTTTGGTGCAGCGGCAGTTAACCAGCTAAGTAGTCCCGCTATCATCCTGTTTCTGTTGGCATCATTCTCGACAGTTTCGCGTGAAATCATCAAAGACGTCGAAGACGTCGACGGTGATCGAGAAGAGGGGTTGAATACACTCCCGATCGCGATTGGCGAGCGGCCGTCGCTCCTTCTCGCAATGGGAATTTTAGTCCTCATGGTCGGAGTGAGCCCCGTCCCGTACCTGCTGGGGACGTTTGGGATACTGTATCTCGTCTTTGTCGCACCAGCGGTTGTACTGGCACTCTATGCTGGCGTGTTGAGTTTCTCTGATCCAGCAAGAGGCCAATCGCTGCTCAAGTATGGCATGTTCATTGCCGCAGCAGCGTTTGTAGGTGGCCAACTTACAGCGTAGAACAGGATACGGCTCCCTTCCATTTGTTGAGCTCAGGATCGGCTCTGCAGTCGCATCGGTAGGCCACTCTTTGTCTGGGTCGTGCTCCCTGGTTCCAACGTGATTGTTGAATCCGCAGACGTCCACTCCAGGTTCCACTGTTGACCGATTGTCGCGAGCACTAATGCGGCTTCCATCTCCGCAAATCGTCGGCCCGACTGAATGGAATGTACGCATACTCGTGAAGGTCTTCATCAAGCCCGCCTGCCCATTGATTTAGCTGTAGTGATTGTGGGTTGTTATATATTCGCTCGTCACGATGAACTGCGATCCCCGAAAGATGGACCTGTGCATCAGATGGAATCTGGTATCTTCGGGCGATGAGACATTGCGTTGTATCAGATAAAAAATAGATAAATACGCCGAAAGACTGATATCAGTTCTATACAGGATGGAAATTACGAACAGGAAGATCCAATAATTATATTATTTAGATCGATACAACAGATGGTGTCGACAGTGATACCATGACTATGAACACGGGTACGGTAACGAATCCTCTAACAAATGAGGAACTCGTGATACGGGACGTTATCAATGGAACGATAGATACAGCACGCCTCTCGCTGCTACGAGCCCTGAAAGATCTCTCCAGTCCCGTTGCGCAAACGACCGCTGCCAACCGAGCAGGGATATCACGTCAGGCAGCTTCTTCTCATTTCGCGATTCTTCGAGACCGTGGGTTCGTCAATAGCCACAGTAATGGACTCGAACTCACTGGTGGTGGTATCGTATTCCTTCGGGCTCTCGAGGAGTGTTTAGACGTCATGTCGATTGATGGGTTATCGGATTTGACCCGCTCAAGCCATGCATTTTGTATTTTACAAGCATTGGAGAGGCAATCGCCTCGATTGAGTGATCTCCAAACGAATATCGAAACGTCTCCATCTCGATCTACTCTTAGGCGAAATCTGACGAACTTTGAGGAACACGAATGGTGCAACGAGACGACTGGCGCTCCCCGGATTTCGTCAGCTGGGGCTCGTGCTCTACATGCGTACTCTAGGCTTGTATCCGCAGTTGAGCAACTGATTGAGAAATCGATTTGGTTTCTTCGACTTCCGCCACAAGATGCAACATTACCCGTTCAGGAACTCGCAGATGCCGATTTAATCGTCTCAGATCCGGCCCGGCCAGCGACAGTTCTGTGGAGTGCACTCCGCCTCTTCGACGTCAAGACGAGCTATTTCAGGGCCCTCTCTTCGATTTATCACCCTGTCCTCTTCCATGGGTATGAATGGATGCTGGACCATGGATTCGACTCTGGAGCAGAGGTCATCCTCGATTTGCCGACCTACATCGACGCCACTGAGAGTAATTACACAAGGCAAGTGACCGACGACTCGTACCGAGGGGCGTACGACCCACGAGTCCTGACCCATGCGCATACGCTCGGTATCGGAATCTACGATGACCGAAAGGTCGCGATCGGTGCGTACAACGAACACGGGCGGGGAAAGCATATCGTAATGGTCGTGAGTACGAACGACCGTATCGTTGAATGGGGAATCGATCTGTACGAATCGTATCGCGACAAGTCGCATCCTGTTTCTGATATCGATCTTTCCCTGTACGAAAGTTCCCTCGACAGATAGGGTCTGAAGCTTCTATAGGGGGGATTCGCTACACGATTATAGCCTCAAAAGACGGATTCAGAATTGACAGTGTCCATATGAATTTACATGTAAAGCCCGGTAACGATATTATCCTACCAGAGAGTGGGCTGAATGGAACTACACACAGCAATTGGTTATAGTCTAAAATAACTACCGATACAAATGAAATACATAAACAGGATAGTAGGGGCTACTCGCTGTCAGGGTCGAGGGCTTCGATCTCATCCTGGGAGAGCTCCCCATCAAGAAATTCTCGGCCGAGATCGGAGAGCTCGTAGAGCCCATTGTCGTGTTGATCGAGGAGTCCGGCATCCCGTAAGGCTCGGAGTCGTCTCCCGATGTATCCAGGGTGATAATCAAGGTTCTCTCCAGCGACCTTCGGAGAGATCTGGATATCGTACTCTTCGAAGAAAGACAATAATGGATAGTCGCTTTTTGCAAACCACTCTACACGCTGGACCATCGCTTGTAGAGAGGTCCATGTCACCACTCAAAAGTATATCCGATCTAATACCATCTCGTACTAGTACACGGATGAAGGAATCCGTGTACGTGGATAAAGTTAAGTGTAGCAATCGAGATATACAAACGAACGATATGCCTCGGGCGATTGATCACTGTGGGAAAAACGGGCGCGGTGTTCGACTGGGTGGGACGTCACGCGCCCGTTGTGTGTCGTCCAAGAGGAACGACAGATGTCACAACGATCCAATCAAATAAGGCCGTTACGGCTATCAAACCGGCCTCAGAACCCTCATAGCGCCTGCAGTGCGTGGTTCCCTGCTATACTCGTTAGTAGTCCGATCTGGCATCGCACCTCGAGCGGCGGAACTCCGGAATCGGGTGCAGTCACCTCACCTCAACTTGGTACCTTGAGCGGTGACTGCCCCCGACGGAGGGCGTCGTTCGGTCTGTGGATGTCCGAGCGGTCGCCTCCGAGACGAACCGATTTCGAACATCGACATACTCGACGACGGACCTCTCGGCAGCAGTTGCGTCTGAGATTGACCGTCGTCGAGGCCTTCAACCATGACGCCAGCAAACAGTTCATCCCATCAAAAGAAAGGCTTTGTCCTTCCGACAGACAGCCAATCAGACAACGATGCAGAGACGGATCACTCTTCACTGACAACCTCCGTAGACGATTGCCACCAAACCGATGGCGGCGACGACTACGCGCTGCTCCCGAGGGCTGATCCAAAGGGAGATACCATCCGTCATGCGGTTGATGACAGTGGGGAGCCAGTCTGTGGAACCGGCGGAGGATTCCGTCTCGTACCGCTGTCACACGCTCTCGAGGAAGCTGATCGGTACTGTGAGATCTGCCACGGGATCAACAACGGGGGGTCCGAGCGACGGCCCTGTCCCAAGTGTGGTAAAGGGGTCCCTCGAACACAATGGCCCCAACACGTCCGCAAGTGCGATGTGAATGCAGAATCCACGAGAAGGGATCTGTGACACCCGTATTTCCACACGGTGCTGTACGGGAACCTCTCGGAAGCGACCCACCATACCAAGGCACTAAGAACGCGACAGGCAACGCTCGGGAAAACCACTGCGTCGGAAAGGGAGAAGCCCTGAACAGCTCTTTCTTTTCGGCCAAAGAACAAAAGCGTTCCCCCCCAGATAGTGGCAGCGCTCTCTCGCGCTCGAGTGGTGCACTGACTCTGGTTGCGCGGCTTCCTCCGGGGATCGCTAGCGTCTTTGGCAGGACGGTGGCCGACCGTCAGCGCTCAATTCAGGCGCGTGAATGCCCACGAACCCACCCCGAGAGCGACAGCTAGGCGAGCGCACGAGCGGTGAAGCAGGGAGTAGAGCCCGGCGAGACGGAGAGCCCCATCTCGAGCCACTCCCGCTGAGCGGTACGAAGCCGTTCACGACATCCATCCTCACCGCGCTTCGATCGGTGCCTGATAGCCTCTCGACGAGCCGTGGCCCGACCCTTCGTGGAGTGCCGCCCCCGCTTGAGAGCGCGCTGGACCGTGGAGAGCACTGTCTGCTAATCGCCTGCCGACAAGAGACCAATGCCAATCGGACAAGAGCCGGACGAAATCGACGCAGAATCGCCCGCCGAACACGACGTCGCTGTCGCCCTGGGCTTCGAAAGCCTCGACGCTGATCGCGATGACCAGGACGACGAGCTTCCCTCCCGTGCAGAGATGTGGGAACTCCTTCAGCAACAGGGCCGGACAATCGATCGCCTCGAAGCGCGCGTAGACGAACTCCAGCACGAACAGAACCGTGCCAAGCGCAACCGCAAGGAGATCGCCAGTCGGCTCAACGACGTCGACGACTCGATCGAGGAGGCTGACGACACGCTCGAGCAGACCAAGGAGATTGCCAAGGCTGCGAACGCCAACGCCAATCAGGCGAAGTCGATCGCTGAGACTGGTGGGACCGCAGCCGAGCGCGAGGATTCAGAAGAACTGCCCGGAGGTGTCGAGCCGTCGAGCAGTCCGCTCGATTTCCTTGCGAACTGCCGCCAGCACCGCGTCAAAACACATCTCGTCGATCGGGGCACACCGCGGAAGAACCGCTTCCGCGCCCTGTCGCTCATGAAGCGGTGGGATGAGTTCGCGACGAAGCGCACGAACGGCAGCGGTATCTTCTGGACCCGAGACAACGTCAAGGAGGCACTGACCGCGATCCTTGGAAAGCGACCACACGCACAGACGCTCAAGCGTGTCTGGAAAGAGATGGTTGGCCTCGGTAGTTCGGACGTCGATGTCATTGACCGTCGTGTCTCCGCGACGCAAGAGTCGACGGAGATCATCGCGATGGACAGAGAGACTGCCGACGGATTGCTGGATACTCGGTACCACCACCTCGGACTGCTCACCGTCGACGGGAAGGTTTCGGACGGCGTCACACCCGTTGTGACCCAGTCCGACGCCGCGGAGGTGTGACTTAGCGGCTGCAACCATCCCGAGAGGGAGAACGTCTCAGGAAACCCATCACGAACGTCTCTGGTCGGCGACGATACCCGTCGCCGTTGCCTCCTCCGCTAGCTGCAGGTATGGGAGACAGCACTCCCTTTCAGGAGTAGTGGTGGAGAATCTAACTTGGCGTCTGGACAGTTGCTTTCGGACCTTCTCACAACGGGTGTGAGAGTGTCTCCTGGTCTGGACCGTTCATGGGTTCCTGTCGGATACCTCGCTGATCGATCGTCCGTCTCGTCGCTCGCCTTTCAAACACGGATGCATCGACTATTCTTCGCGTTCGTCGCGAACGATGGCTCGAACGTCTGCCTCCGAAAGCGTGGATTCGTTCCGGGCGGTGGCGAGTTCCTCGCTCAATGCGGCCACGTGTTCGCGGAGCTGACGAACCTGCTCACGAACGTCACTCGAGGTGCCTTCGACCTGCTCCGGTGTCAGCACCGGCGTCGCGAGTTCGTCTGTGCCCTCTCGTGAGAGTGGAATCGGCGTGAGGAGTCGTGACCGTGTCACCTGAGATGTACTCTCGACGTTCCGAGTGAAGTGCTCGGCGAGTTGTGCTTGGGCGTATTCGGGGCCGTGGATCAGTGCAATCGTTTCCGGGCTCACCTGCCGGGCGTATTCGAGAAGGGCGTTCTGGGCGGCGTGTCCGCTGAATCCATGGACAGTTTGGAGCCAGTCGGCCGGAATCGTCGCTCGAGTCACCCGGTCGGGACCGTCGTCGGTGTCGATCGTCGTCCACTGGACGGTCTCCGAGGTGGGCCAATCAGTCCCGAAGGGCGTTGCCTCGGTCGTATACGTAAGTTCGTCGTCGTCGGCCTTGATCTGATTTTGGAGGGTTCGGCCGAGGGTTCCAGAGGCCTGGTATCCAGTCAAGAGGAGTGTTGCACGGTCGTATCGAGCCGCAAACTCCGTGAGATAGCGTGGTGAGTTCCCTCCGCTCAGCATCCCCGAGGGTGCGATAACGATTGGGACGGTGCCGGTTCCGCCAGCATCCTCAAGCAGTGCTCGTCGATCGGCATCTGTCTCTGGGAATTCGGCGATATCAGGCTGAAACGGTGTCTCGTACCCGCTTTCGACGACCCGATTCACCATCGCGTCGTCCATGACCGTGTCGTCTTGGACGTATTCGTGATAGAGTTCGGTCGCCTCTTGAGCCATCCCGTCGACGACGAGGCGCATCTTCTGTCGTAGCTCAGCAGGAAACTCGTGCAGTCGGTCACCGATCACGAGTTGCAGGAGCTGCGCACGGCCGACGGCGAACGTCGGGATCAATACCGGGGATCCGTCCCGGACGGATTGTTCGATCGCCTCGAAGAGGGTCGTTTGCGCATCGTTGATCGACGTATGGCTGTGGGTTCCGCCATACGTGGACTCACAGAGGAGCAGATCGGCCTGCGGTGGCGTCTCGATCGAGGGCAAGTGTCCGGCACGGCCACCGAGGTCGCCAGAGAAGACGACTTTTTGGCCGGTCGTCTGGAGCGTGAGCCAGGCCGATCCCAGCAGGTGGGCCGCGTTCCCGAATCGAAAGACGAGCGGCTCTTGTTCGGGGACGTCGGCGACGCCGGCGACGAGGCCCCCGCCGTAGGAGACGGGTTCGAACCGGTCGATGACGGCAGTGACATCGCGTTCCGTGAATTGGCGATCGCGATGCGTCGTTTCATGCTGGTGGATTTTCAGCGAGTCTCGCAAGAGGAGCGTGGCAAGGTCAATGGTTGGCGGTGTCGCGACGATCGGGGCGTCATCCTCGAGGAGGCCACGGGCTTCGAACACGGGAAGGCCGCCGCAGTGATCGATGTGAGCATGGGTGAGAAAGACGGCGTCGATGGCTTCAGGGCCGAGACCACGGTCATCGGGGAACTGGTCACCTGTGCCTTGGTTCAAGCCACAATCGACGAGATACGTGGCGTGCTCGGTGTCGACTTGATAGCAGCTTCGGCCGACCTCCCGAGCGCCACCACGAGGGGTGATGATGAGGGGTGTTTCTGCGTCGGGTGAGACATCAGCGTGATCGAGTGGATCGAAGGTCTCGTCGGTCTCGGCGGGCAGCCAGGGGTGGTCCGTGTTGATGGGCATTCGTTAGTCAGTGGTGTTGGTGTCCGGGGCTTTGCCGAGATATTCTCTGCGAACCGTGTCGCCGTCGCGATATGCTCGATACGCGTACGGACCGTGTTTTGAGCCCCCGCTCATACACTGACAGGTATCGTCGCCACAGGTCCGGTACTCGTGGTAGACCGTGCCGTCCGAATCTTCCTCGACGACGTCGACGTCATCAGGGAGTTCATCTTCGGTGACGGGGTCCTCTCGGCGCCGTTCGCGATCGGCGAGCAGCTGATCGATGTATTCCTGTGTGTCGCGAAGGGTCTCATCGTCTTGTTTCGGGAGTCCGTCGGCGATATAATCGGGAAGTGACGCCGGCGCGGTGGGTGGAGTCATCGGCCTTGTGCAACAATGGGGCGCTTTCCCGAAAAGTGTGTTGCACAAGGTAACAATGTAGGTGTCTCCTCTTCGGCTTGTTCCGTGATTGCCGACTGAGGGCTGTCTGGACGCCGTCTTGGATACTAGAAAGCCGAAGACTACTTCTCGAAGAGGTATGTACTGATGAGTGTCGTATGGCAGACCTCATCGTTAAATCGGCAGTGAAGGACCAGCTCGACGACCAGAACGTGGCAGCGGATTTCTACGATGCCCTCGACGAGGAGGTCGCGGAGTTGCTCGAAGATGCTGCCCAGCGGGCCGAAGATAACGACCGGCGAACCGTCCAGGCCCGCGATCTGTAGACAGTCGATCAGAGGAACCAGGCTTCTTTTTTGACTGGACGCGGGCCTGAAACAGCTGTTACATCCAGGCTGCCAAGATAGCGATCCCGTTGAATGGTGACCGCGTCCTTTTACAATTCTCTGTAGAACACCATCTCATGGTAGCGACCAATCAAATCCTGTCCGTTTTCATCATCTTTGCCTTCGCTCTACTCGTGGTTCGGATCGGAGCGATTGCACTTCGAATGACTGGTCTCTCACCGGACGTGGCCACATTTCAGGCAGCATCGGCGTTTTCGGGAGCGGGGTACACGACCGAAGAAGCGGAGTTTACGGTCTCGGAGCCGAGCAGACGAACGATTGTCATCTGGCTCATCCGACTCGGAAGTATCGGAGTTGTGAGTGCGCTTGCGTCGGTCCTTCTCTCGTTCATCAACGCCGAAGGCGAGAACGTTCTTACCCTCACCTATGTTATCGGTGGCGTTGTCGGGATTGTTCTTCTCGCTCGTAGCCAACTATTGAACCGAGCATTGACGCCAGTTATCGAACGGGTACTTGACCAAACGACGGATCTTGCCATCCACGATTACACGAAGGTACTCGGTCTTCAGAGTGAATATCGCGTCGCCGAAGTCGAGATCAACGAAGATGAATGGCTGGCAAACGATACAGCCAGCGGATTGGATCTCTCTGAGGAAGGGGTGATCCTGCTCGGAATCGAGCGAAATGGTGACTATATCGGTGCCCCCGGTCCTGATACGGAGATTCAACCGGAAGATACCGTTGTCCTCTATGGGAAAGAAGATCGATTACAGGAACTCGCAGACCGAGACGAAGGGGATGTTGAGGCACACGAGGAGGCACGTGATCAACATGAAAACATCCTCACCGAGCAAGAACACATCATCGATCAGTAAGCACCTCGATGTAACGATCGGATTATCCAGGTAAGCCCAACTCGTGGAAACTATTTTTTCACGACCGGGGCGGCTGATCTTCGCGTTACATCAGAGCGTGAGTATAGCAGTGGTCAGATACCAGTTCACGCACCGGGTTCGGGATAGATTCGGTTAGAGGTTTTCCCACATGATGAGCACGCCAGCTATCAGGAACCCTGACCCCGTCAGCACCCATCTATCGATGCTCATGACCGAACCACCCTCTTGCCCTCTGGCGACGAAGAGAAAGGCCATCAGTGCAGCAATGATGAGTAACGTCGCTGCAGCCGTTTTGAGCCGACTTGCTCCACGTGACTCCACTAATTCCGTTTCCATGTTAAAATATAACTCGTAATTGATGTATAATTCTTTCCTCGAAGAATACCACTCCGTTAGACTTGCACCCGGATGTAACCCGGCAGTCGGATCACGGCGATCGGGGCACCTCTCCTTACGTACAGGGCGAGTAGATAACGGGAAGTAACCAACTCTACTAGTAGCTATCAAGACCGGCGTGCTGAATAGAGTGGTTCGATACCGGGAGTGGCGCTTGTTGCAAATTGGTTCTGATCATCGCGCGACTGTCCAAAAGCGGACGCTCTGTGGGACTCGCCACAACAATTCAGGAAGATCGCTATCTGCTGGATCGTTCTGTTCGACCTCGTGGCGTCTGTGTTCAATGACCCGTTGAACCTCGAACCCTGAATCGAGAAATGCGGTATGTAGATCCGCGATCGGTCGATCGAACACAATCATATTTGAGTCATACTCTTCATCGATCGTGATTTCCCGTGGCCCAGTATCGAAGTAGTCACCGTCGATGGTCCCCGTATCGGTATCGAACATTTCGTAGATCGGATGGGGCACGCTGAAGACGAATACGCCACCATCTCGGAGGATTCGATGAACCTCACGGAGCGCTTGCTCGAGGTCTTCGATCATCTGGAACGCCGCCTCCGAGGACGCGACATCGAATCTCTCGTCGGCAAACGGGAGGGCTGTGATATCGCCTTTAACAGAAGTCAGGCAGATAGATTGCTCATGCACGGCTGAGATTGAAATCAATACCGGAATCGAAATTATGCCGGGAGCTGTGTATGACGAATCAACCTAGCCGACCTCTGGACGTATGGCCTAGAAACGCGCGGAACCGGTTTTACTGCTCAAACCAAGGTGTTTCGGTGTACGACATCCACTACCTCGGGTCCAGTTTCGACATAACGAGTTCGTCAATCATCTCTCGTGTTTCGAGAGGGGCATCATCCCGACCGAGGTGGATTTTTTTGATTGTCGCCCCGACGATGAGGTCATCGATTGCGTTCGCCATTCGATCCGGGTCAACTTCGTCGAACACTCCCTGATTGATCCCTTCCTGTATTATCGTACTGAAGTGATTAACCTGCAAGTCAAGGAACTCGTTGAACATCTCTCGGTGGTGCGGGTTGTGCTGCGCTTGCGACTGTAGTTCGTAAAGCGCAGCTGTGGTGGTCCAAAACTCTTCATCGTCCTCTTGAGTCCCGAGTAATGCACGGTCGATTTCCTCGTTTAGTTTCTTTGTTGGGTCGCCGTGGCTGGAACTGTCCAACTCTTCTTTGACGGCTTCGATGAGAACTGATAGCGTCTCCGTAACCAACTCATCCTTACCACTGAAATAGTGATTGATGAGTTGCCGACTCTTGTTCGATTCAGCGTCGATGTCACGGACTCGGAGATTCGCATACCCCTTTTTCGCTAACGCAGCAAGTGTCGCCTGGACAAGGTCTGCGTAGGTTTCTTCTGGAATCGATTCGGGCGGGTGGGATGCCATCGTGTAACTGATTGTACGTAGCTATGGGTTGATGCCTCTTGAGTAGTTCGTGCTTTCCCATATACTAATACCTTGACGAACCGTCATTGATTATACGATGTATTCTAATTTGAGTGTACCACTGCGAGTTCCATTTTCCAAATGGAAAATGGTTTATGCTCCTTACGCGTGGGTGACGTATGGTGTCTGATCAGGAGAAAAGTATTCGACAAATATTCGTCCGTCTTCATCTGTTCCAGAACGCTCAATGAGTAAACGCGCGATTTATTCTATTCCAATATCTGTATATAATAGCAACAGTATGACTTCAAACTGATAGGTTACCACTTTCTAAAACATGGCTGAAGAAGAATACGTCATTAAAGAATCCCCCACGTCGCTTGAACTAGCTGAAAAAGTTGCCGAACCAATTCTCTCCTTAGTGGCTCTCGCCGTGCTATATTTCTACGGAATCGACTGGCTTCTTAATCCTCTCCTCTCGTTCTTCTCTCAGTTCGACTGGTTTGCCACTATTGTTGCTATAGTCGATCGCTTGACTTCAATGCTTACGTGGCTTCCTCCGTTCAATGGGAACGATGGACCTTCCCTCCCTTTTAATAACCCTCTCCCTTTCAAGCCTGACCGAGCACTTGATCTGATCTTTACGCTCGCTGAATTAGTGATTGGTATAGCGGTGATCGTGGAAGCGATTGACGCCTCAATCTTGGCGGTTCGATCGGACGGAGTGACAATTCGAGATGTGAGTGTACCGTGGTCATCCATTCGACAAGTGGTAATCACGCAACCGAAATCCTCCGCCTCTGAATCTAGTGAGGTCGAAATCGGGCTGCGTCTTGTCTCTAATGGCTCGCTTCCCGACGATCATGACGTCGATTTATCGACCTCCTCTGAAACTCCATCGGCTTTGCGGATCTCCATTGATAGCCAGTCATTCAACCGTGAGCATCTTGCAACAGCGGTAGACAGGTTCGCCCCAGAGAACGTATCTCTCGTCAAAATTCGAGGAGAAGCAGAGGAAGATCGACATCTCCAGGAGGACGACGAGGAGCAACTCTCAACGAGAAAAAATGTCCGATAATAACATGATCTCCTCGGCGGTAGACCGGTCGATGTTCCGCCGCATTGCACCGGCGGTGGGTTTGCTCGTTCTCGCGCCTTGGATCGGGGAGTATCTTCTCGGCAACATCCCACTCGACATGCTTGTTGCCATCCCGTTTCTGGTCCCCCTCTACGGCGGCGGTGCGCTCTTGATTCGGGAGGTCACGCGCCGGACTGGGAGAGGGTGGCCGACGATAATGCTTCTGGGTCTAGCGTACGGCGTCATCGAGGCGGGCCTGGTGGACCAAGGGCTCTTCAATCAAAATTTTTCTAATGTACCAACGTTAGGTGTCACGCCTATACCGATTCTCGGCATCAGTGCTTACAACGCGATGTCCTTTATCGTCGGCCACGCGATTTGGAGTATCAGCATTCCGATTGCGATTGTCGAAATGTTGACACCGAGTAGGCGGAAGACGCCGTGGCTGGGAAACCTCGGCTTGGTGCTGACTGGGCTCTTGTACCTCTTTGGCTGCTGGCTTATCTTTCAAGACCAACAGGCTACCGAGGGGTTTCTGGCAACACCCGCACAGATGCTCGGCGCTGGTGCTGTGGCGCTCCTGCTTATCGTCACCGCGTTCCTGTTCGAGAACCGCCCGAACGATGCCGACGGATGGGTGCCGAAGCCATGGACCCTGGGCACGGCTACGTTTGTTTGGATAAATGCGTTCTTCCTGCGACCGGAGAGTTGGGACGGAGTACTACTCGGTGCTGTGCTTCTCCTCGCGGGAGCACTGGTCTTTCTCCGTCTCTCGAGGCGGCGAGAGTGGAGCGTCCGCCATGAGTTCGCGTTGGTGGCCGGGACACTGCCGACCTATATATTCGCTGGCTTTGTACTGACGGCCCTCGTTCGGCCACAGGATTCGCTTGCGTGGATTGGGAACGCGATCTTTGCACTAATAGCCATTGGCCTGTTAATTGCTACCGGATACAGGGTGCGTCAAATGGAGTAAAAACCGATTTCTATTGATATGTTACATGTTAGAAACAATCCAACAGAATATATGGCTTCAGATGTCTATCGAATCGGATTCATCGTGTAGTCCGACGGTTCGTTCGACACACAGAAACCTGTGGTACAACGCTCACCGCATCACAGTGGACGTACGTAAGGGGCGAGACACCGCCCAGCGTCCGTCTGTCGGGTGACTCGTGGTGACGGTGATTCAGATATCATGGGTAGAAATTCAGCGTCGGACGCGGACTCACCCGACACGGACGCACGCATCGAGACGCAGCCACCGGCCGCAGATCGATCGAACGGAACCACGACGACCGTCCCGCCGAGTCTCGCCGACACCACCATCGCCGGACAGCCGCGGTTTTTCGACAGCGAATCCGAGGGAATAGGCGATGATCTCGACGGATTCGTCGCTGACATCACTTCCATCGCGCAAATGCGCTGCGAGCACGCCACGGACTACGCCGACGTCGAGACGCTGATCTGTGACCTGCCGATCAATCACCTCACGTTCGCCGCCCACGATTCGTTAGCGCCGTACTCGGGATCGTATCCGATGACGCTACTGGTGCGAGCGTGCTTACTCAAGGAAATCAACGGCTGGGGCGAAACCGCGCTCCACGACTACCTGCGAGCCAATTCCTCGGTTCGCCGTGGTCTCGGGTTCGAGACGCTCCCGAATCAATCGACGTTCTGGCGTGCGTGGAACGAACGCTTCAGCGCGGAACTCCGCGATGCCGTGCAAGAGTGTGCTGACGCGGTTGTGATGGCCGCGCGTGTCTGCGAGGTTCCGCTTCCCGATCAGACCAGCACCGATGGAGCGGATGGATCCGAAGCCGACACTCCTCCCAAACACCAGCTCGTCGCCGAGAAGACCGACGAGGTGTGGCAGCAGGCGAAACCGTTCGTGACCGACGCCTTCGCGCTTGACCGCGGACCGAACTGGCAGATCCACGAGAACGCTTTCTTCGAGCAACACGCCTACATGGGGATGCGCGAGGACATGTACGCTCGGAGCGGCCCCGCCTCATTCTCGCTCGACACGACACGGGAGCGCATCCCGACGGGCTCAACCCACCGCTATCAGATCGGGAAGCTCTCCGTCGCGGAGATTCGGGAGATGTTGCGAGACACCACACGAATGCTGATCGCTCGCGCCAGCCAGAACGGTGAACTCGATGGGCCGGTCTTTGCGGCCATCGACGTGACCAAGGGCTTCCCGTTCACCGGCGACCCAGAGGACCATGAGGACGACATCCTCGGGTACAAGGACGGCAACGAGTACTACCAGTGGGCGGTACTCAAGATTGTCGGGATGGACGTCCCGCTCGTTCTCGACGCTATCCCGCGCGTGCGCGGACAGTCGAAAGACGAGATCGTTGAGAAGCTCCTGTCGCAGGCGACCGAGATGGTCGACATCGACCTCGTGATGATGGATCGGGAGTTCGATAGCGATCCGGTCAAGGACACCTGCGAGGAGTACGACGTTCACTATCTGAATCCCACGCGCATCTTCGCCAATAGCGACGAAGCAGACACCATCGCATGGATGTACCGTACCGGCGAACGCTTCCACGTCACTGAGGAGAAGGCCGACGATGGGATGCCCACGCGCAAGCAGGTTTACCTCCCGAAGCAGTCGAACTCCGCCGACGAAGATGAAGACGACGATCTCTCAGCAGTGTGGACAGAACTGTGCGGCGAGTGGGAGTTCGAGGACGTGGACGGCGAACCGAGCAAAGGGATATCGTTCTCGCGATTGCTCGCGGACATCCAGCGCGAAGAGGAAGTCGAAGAGCGCAAGCAGAAAGCAAAGAAGGGAGAGGTTGACACCGGCGAAACCGTGGTATTCGAGACGAATCACCCCTACGTAACCGCCGGTGATGCCGACGATCAGCAGATGGACGGAAAGGCGTTCGTCCACATGATCGAGCGCCTCATTCGATGGTATCGCCACCGCTGGGGGATTGAGAACGGCTTCAAGAAGCAGAAGCACTTTATGGTACGCACTACCTCAACTGAGCGCGACTATCGGTTCTTCAACTTCGTGTTTGCATGTGTGCCTGAAGTCGGCTAGGTAGATTGTTCATGCATAGATCTCTTCGGAAATTTGTGCTGCCGGGATGGGCTTTGGGTTCCGTGTCTCTGAAAACACCCATCTACAACCTCCACCATTTAATCCCGAGGCGCAACAACCGGGCGAATATGACGGAGCAACTGGATAATGGTATCCGTGTGTGGTTGGTTGAACGCACCTACTCCGACGATGAGCAGAATTTGATCATCCTCACCTACGCAACTCCCGATGGTGAGCAGTACTACCGCAAAGAACGAGCACTAACCTCCTTTACCGATGTTCGCGACACCACGGCGGCTGTCGACGCTGACCCGAACAATCTTGGCTCCGTCGACGATACCGACCTTCAAGAGCAATACGCTACCGAAGCACAGCGGATGCAGGAAACTCACGATCACGACGATGTGATCTAACCCCAGTAACCAAATCCGGGCGGTCTAAAGCCATGTATTATGCCTCCGAGCCAGCTATAGTAGTGTATGCGCGAGCTCGTCTTCGCTCTCGAATACGAACCTAAGTGCAACAGGGTGGCAGATACTCTCGCTGACTATCCAGACGCTTGGATTCGATCGCTCTCGCTGCACGTCACTGAGGACCGTCTCTGGCGCGTCGATCACGCTACTGGGACACCCGATGCTCTCGCTGATATCGAAGACGCCTTTCTCAACAGCGACTACTATGCGGACTGTCTCGCAACCGAGGACTGTGATGCTACCCAGACTACACAGATCCTTGACCAGACTGATGACACGCTCGTTCTCTACTCGTACTGGGAGCGCACCCCTCTTTGCTCGTCCATCCCCCACATCGCACGCGACCACCTCGGCGATGGTCTACTGTTCGACACGCGCCACGAGAGTCGTCACTACACCTGGCGCATCATCCATTCCGGCGAGGGCGACGTGAGTGCGTTCTTCGATGAGCTCGCAACTGCCGTCGGCGACTGTGCCCGAACGGAAATACTCCGAACGGCCGCCACCTCGACCTCGACAAACAATACGAACGACAGAACAACCCGGCTCTCGCCAGAACAAGAGGCTGCTCTTCAGGCTGCCGTCGAACACGGCTATTACGAGTCGCCTCGAGAGATCGACGTAGGTGGACTAGCAGAGCACCTCAACGTGCCTCGGTCGACGCTCACCTACCGACTTCGACGGGCGGAAGAACACCTTGCGAAGGAGCACGTTGCTCACGAAAATCTCCCTTCGGAGCCGTCGATATCACCCTGACCTGACTTCCCGTTTGGAACATTCCAACTAAGGCTTATCGAGTTGACTCCCCTATCTCACGGTGATGACCGAGAACGTGGATGCAGTGGAACAGACGGGCGACAGTAAGCAGGCGCGAGAACTGTCCGTCCGGCTTGCCGTTCCGGAGATGGACTGTCCCTCGTGCGCGCAGAAGGTCGGTAAGGCACTCCAACGCGTCGACGGGATCACTGACACGACCCTCCAGCCGACCACTGGCACGGCTACGGTGACCTATAATTCTGACCGTGTGACCGAGGCCGACGTGGTTGCAGCCATTGAGGGTGCGGGCTACGACGTCGTCGGCGATGAAAGCGATTCTCGTGAGGAATCGACCGGAGGAGTGGAAATCGCGCCTCCCTCGGAGATCTGGACGAGTTCGCGCGCCATCAAAACCTGGATCGGAGCAGGGTTTCTCGTGTTCGGTCTCCTCTTCGAGTTCGTACTCACTGGGCAAAACATCGAGGCTGCAACCGTCCTCGACTATCCGCTCACACTCGCGGACGGGCTATTTCTCGTCGCAATCGCCGTCAGCGGCTATCCCGTCGTTCGCGGAGGCTACTACTCCGCGAAGAACCTGAGTCTCGACATCGACTTCCTGATGGGGACGGCGATCATCGCCGCCACCGGCATCGGCTACTTCGTCGAAGCCGCGACACTAGCCGTCCTGTTCAGCATCGCGGAGTTGCTTGAAGATTACGCGATGGATAGAGCACGCAACTCGCTGCGTGAACTGATGGAACTCTCGCCGGATGAGGCCACGGTCCGCCGGAATGGCGATGAGGTGACTGTAGCGGCCGAGGACGTGGACGTAGGCGAAACCGTCATCGTCCGTCCCGGCGAGAAGATCCCACTCGACGGCTCAGTTGTCGAGGGCGAGAGTGCGGTCGATGAGTCTTCAATCACCGGAGAGAGCGTACCTATCGACAAATCTTCCGGCGATGAAGTGTTTGCCGGAAGTATCAACGCGGAAGGCTATCTCGAAGTAGAGGTCACCTCAACGGCGGGTGATTCGACGCTCTCGAAAATCATCGAGATGGTGCAGGGAGCACAGGAGAAGAAAACCGAAAAGGAGCAGTTCGTCGATCGCTTTTCGGGCTACTACACGCCGATAGTGGTCGTGCTGGCAATTCTCACCGCTGCCGTGCCGCCACTCGCGTTCGGATGGCCGTGGCAGACGTGGTTCATCCGTGGTCTCACCCTACTTGTGATCGCGTGCCCGTGCGCATTCGTCATCTCGACGCCCGTTTCGGTCGTTTCCGGGATTACGAGTGCCGCGAAGAACGGCGTGCTCATCAAAGGAGGAAATCACCTCGAAGCAATGGGCGAAATCGACGCTATCGCGATGGACAAAACCGGGACGCTCACGAAGGGTGAACTCACGGTCACCGACGTGATTCCGTTCGGAGACTACAGTGAGCCAGATGTGCTCCGATACGGTGCCGGGTTAGAACAGCGGAGTGAACATCCGATTGCTGAGGCGATTCTCACCCATACTGAGGACTCTGAGGGAACCGATCTTCCTCCTGTCTCGAATTTCGAGAGCCTGACTGGAAAGGGCATTCAAGCTACTATCGACGGTGAGACGTACTATGCAGGCAAACCAGCACTATTCGAGGAACTCGGCTTCGACCTCCCCCAAGCTCGCAGCGTAACTGACGGTGGGGTCGTACCGGAGGAGGTCACTGAGAATTCTAGTCCCGAAGAGGCGGAGAAGGAGTACGCTGACCATGTGTTGGCCGGACTTGAGGAGGAGGGACGAACGGTCGTCCTCATTGGAACGGAAACGGAGTTGCTGGGTGGCATCGCAATTGCT
This sequence comes from Saliphagus sp. LR7, assembly GCF_003344565.1. NCBI lineage: Archaea > Methanobacteriati > Methanobacteriota > Halobacteria > Halobacteriales > Natrialbaceae > Saliphagus > Saliphagus sp. LR7. The sequence continues at coordinate 33,117 of NZ_QPND01000024.1, forward strand.
GATGAGGTACGTCCGATCTCACAACGCGCTGTCGAGCGCCTGCATGAGTTGGGTATCGGTCATGTTGTAATGCTCACGGGCGACAATGAGGGAACGGCCCAGGCGATTGCCGAGCAGGTCGGCGTTGACGAGTACCACGCGGAACTCCTCCCTGACCAGAAGGTCGAAGCAATCGATGAGTTGAGTGATGAATACGGCGACGTTGCGATGGTTGGCGACGGCGTGAACGATGCGCCAGCGCTTGCGACCGCGACTGTCGGGATTGCGATGGGGGCTGCCGGAACGGATACAGCGCTTGAAACTGCTGATATCGCACTTATGGGTGACGATCTCTCGAAACTGCCGTACCTCTACGAGCTGTCGGACAAAGCAGGAAACGTGATTCAACAGAACATCTGGACGAGTCTCGGCGCGAAGGCACTGCTCGCGATCGGCGTCCCGCTCGGCTACGTCAGCGTTGCGGTGGCCGTGGTTGTCGGCGATATGGGTATGAGCCTCGGTGTCACTGGCAATGCGATGCGTCTCTCGCGGATGGTTCCCGACACGCTACGGGGAGGCGACTCCTCGAAATGAGTAGCGAGCGGCGCGCTCACGAGCACAGTCTCAACGACAACCGATGGTTACAACTCGCCGGTATCGCGCTCGGGATGGTAGTGGTCGCTTCGGCACCTGTAGTCGTTTCAGGAATGGCAGCGGCCCAAGGAAGTCAAACGTTTATCGTCGAGCAGGGTTCACAGTGCGTGCAGATCACGCCCCTTGGCGACGGCACACAATCCGTTGAGGAGTTCTACGATTATAAAGTGTTGAATGATACGGCGAATTATAGTTCGCTCGGAACTACTGATATCCAACTCGACCAGACCATTCAGGTATTCGTTTACCGAGGTTCTGATGGGCTAAGTCTCGTCTTCCTCAACGACAAGATCGATGAACCAGGCGGTTACGTCGCCACAGCCGATATCTCAGGTCTTCCGGCGGATGGTCAGTGGGTGGTTGAGGACGACAACTACACCAACCGCGACGACACTTTCAGCTACAACGATACAGGCGCACATATCGAATGGAGCGCCAACGGAAGGCGTACGGATGGAGCCGCCTTCCGCGGACTCGAAAGTTCGAACTATCGTACTATCACTGTGGACATCAAGTTCAACGACGAAACAGACCGCTATCCGTTTGAGGAATGGAGTGGATCACCCGAGCAGAACGAAATCGAGAGCTGGGTCGCTCGCTCCGGAACGGGCGAAACGACCGAACTCAACATGAGTCAACCAGTCGACCTCAGTCCAGGCACCTGCAGCGGCGGCGTGAGTACGTTTACTGCCACGTCAAGTAGCGCGGGCAACGCTACAACCGAAACAGCGAGAGCGACCGAGACGACCACGACCCAGACTGCAACTGCAACAACTACGACGCAGAGCGAGGCAACAGCCTCGACTGCGACGCAGACTACCGAGATACCGACCACGACGGCAACACAGACCGCAACGGCAACAAGGACACCAATTACCACGACAACCCGATCCCCGGTGGACGAAACGAGTAAGTCGACGAGTGGTGTAGGCGGAACGACTAAGCAAATTGACGATGACGGAAACGGGAGCGGGGCGTTCGGGCCGGGCTTCGGTGTCGGAGTCGCGCTCGTCGCTGTCCTGGTCCTTGCGGCGGCTGTGGTTGCACGCCGAGGCAACTAACTAAGATACTATAGTTGTTTTGACAATCAAGGACAGAAGATGGGGATGGATACATCACAGGATGGTTCGCCGGGTGACGGTTTCTATATGGAAACTGATTGGTCGCGTCGCAGAATCCTTTAGAATCAGGACGACACCTATCGGTGAGAAGTCGTAGCTGATACGTGAAAGGAGGGGGACTGCTCTACTGATCAAATGAGAGAGTCCCCGATTCAAATTACGCTCACCATTCACTTGGTCCTGTCCATTGATCCGACCGAACAGTATCCACTTGCCGCCGTTGCCGAGTTTCTCACCGATCAGAACATCGAATCCACGCTCCTTGAGTCACTCATCGAAAGCCTCAACGAGCACCTCGTTGAGGCGTATTGTGGCGAAAAACACGCACACGGCAACGGAAACGAACGATTTCAACGCTCTGCTACTACTACTACTCGCTCGGCGGTTACCACCGCCGGCGAGCACGAATTCACCCTCGATTACGTCGAAGACACCGCTCTTGGCCAAAATGATGAAACCTCTCACTTTCGCCCTATCGAAGACCTCATCGACTTCGATGGGAAGAAACGCTATCAACAGGATATCTCCGCGCAAGCCGTCGATCTCGCAACCACACTCTCTTACCGCGATGCCGCTTCTCACGGCGACGGCTTCGAGAAGATGCCGTCGCCGGATACCATTCAACGCCGCGTCACACAGTGCGGAAGGAATCTTACCGAGTTCCTTTCTACCCGACTTCCAGGAACTGAAGCTGACACCGTCATCCCTGATGGAACCAAGTGCTACAGTCAGGACGACGACCGCGATTACCACGACGTCCAGGTGACTCTCGCGGAAGATACCGACGAAGAAACACGGTCAGTGCTCGACGTCTCGGTCAATGCTGACTGGGATGAGATCGCATCCTCACTGGAGGCAATGGAGGCGATCACTGACGACGCGAGGGTCGTCAGTGACGCTGAAACCCGCCTCATCACAGCGTTTCGGACTGACACACGGAAACACCAACTTGACCTGTGCCACGTTCCACGAACGCTCAGCTACAAGCTGTGGGACGACGGCTCGCTCTCATTGGATGATCGTACGGAGATCGTCTCGGAGGTTGCAGGGGAGTTGTCCCATCTCAAGAACTCCGTCGAGAAACACCGTCCGGAGAAGGAGCGTTCGGCGATCCGAGAACGGATCGCCAGAACGAAAGAACGAATAGAAAAAACGGCATGGCAGTTAGAGCAGTTCTCCTCACCGAAAGCGGCAGAGTATCTTCGAAGTGGGATCCCGTCGATGATGACGTTCGCTGAGGATGCACTTGAGGGGTTCGAGGTGCCGTGGACCTCGAACCCTGTCGAACGGGCAATGGGCGAGGTGGCGAAACGATGCAAACGTGATTGGATGCAATGGACAGAAGAGGGGCTAGAGGCGCTCCTGCAGCTGAATCTGGTTAAATACGCGAACCCAGACCAGTACCGCCAGTTCTTCGATGGTCTCCTCCAGCGGTCAACTCACAGGAAGATACGTTGCACTGTTTCGGTCACAGCCACCGGAGGTGAAGTCTAAACGGTTTTGCGACGCGACCAACCAATTGGACGACGTGGTCGCTACAGTGCGCGGCGAGGGTGGTCACTCCCCGTCGAACGAGGAGCTATGCACGGTCGGCGTTGATTTTGAGGCGGATCGCGTCCGCACTTGCTTACTAGAACAGGTTGATGAACACCGGGATACGCTGATCGGATAGAAGAGAAGACCACACCCACTTTGGATGTGAGATCGAAATACTAATCCTGATGACATTTCACATCAATTGATTAACTAATTGTCACAAATTAAAGCCGCAATATTCCACTTACTTTTAGGATAATGGTACTAGATACCATGAAGGCGAGTACGATCATTGCGGCAAGTAGGGATCGGTCAGCGAGAATTGCGATTGAAATGATGACTAAAAGCAATACAGTATAGTATATAATATTATTATTTTCTAGTACTGTTTGATCAAGCATAAATATAACTAATCCTGCAATTACACCGACAATAGCATACGAGATAGTGATCAAGTCCATCGTTTATATACCTTGATTGGATGGACACATTATATATTTCATTCCAGTCAGGTTAGAAAGAACCCGTGTGTACGCCCGTTGCAGTGCCATCTCTTGTTAATTCGTAGTAATTAGAACCATGATCTCCAACCCCATAGGAAATTCCCGGCACTCTCCAACTATCGCGGTCCCAGACTCCAACGGTAAACGATGAATCGTAAATTATCTCCTGGACTAACGCTGCTAGTCCAGAGCAAAATCCTCCTGCAAATATCGCTGCAATCCGTCCACCAGGAATTGGGAGAGCTGCGCAAATCATTCCCCCAAGAACTGACGTAGATATTGTGTGCGGATTCTCATCAGTTATTATGTTTGCACCTTTATAATAATGGTTGTTATAGTAGCTTGAACAACTGCCGATACGCTTGCTAAAGCTATCATAGCTTCGTGCAGTAGTTGAGTACTGAGATTCTTCCAGAGCTATTTGAGAAGAAGCTGATTTTAAAGTATCATCATTAGAAGATACTTTTGCTACTTCGATCGTGTTGGTATCTTTTCGTTTCTTAATCATATGATCGCCATTTTCATCGCTGACACGATAATAGGTAGCGGTGTCAGTATCCTTAATATGGTCTGGACATTCCGCACAAGACTCTTGTTGCTCGTTCCCACTCACTGTTGAGATGAGTAGCGGAGAGCCAGCAAGAGATACGCCGCTGGTCTGAAGTAATTTTCTCCTCGAAACGTATTGGGACCTATTATTATTTTCCATAGTGAACACAGCAATCCACTAACATAAATAAGTACTGCTAAATTGAAGCTGAACTGAACGGAGTTCTTCGGGGGGAGTAGGATGCTGTTCGGAGAACTCCAGGTTGAGGTGACGGGTTCTTCAGATGTACCGTTTTGGATAGTGATCGGACGCGCACGCCAGCCTGGCTGACCAGGCTGGCGTGCGCTGGACATGCTGCAGCGGCCTCCTTAGCCGAGTGTCGCGATCTCTGCGAAGGGTTCGGCTGACGCCGAACCCGAGCAACCATCCAGCACTGATACCAGTCTTTTGGTCGCGTCGCACACTACTTCCGAGGAATACGTCTGCCGAACAGCTATCGTCTCAGCAATCCGTGAGAGACACGATCAGTCATGTCGTCCGTTCTTCCGCACAATAACGTCGCTGCTCGCAACTTCCTCACACCGTTCAAATCGGCGTTTACGACCCGATTGGACGGCTCAACCTGGCCACACTGGGAACGAACCTGGATCCATGCCGATCAGTACTTCAGAGCGCTGCTTCGTCCGGGCAAGCGCAAGTCCATCACAGGACTGGCCTCCCGCGTTGGTGCTGATCAGGAACGACCATTGGTCTTTAGCTACTTGACTTCGCACGTTATGCTGGTAGAGCGCGTAGAGATAGCATGAACTGGCGATGCTTCCCGTAACTTCATTCCTATCGTGTACCGAGCCGATCGATCAGTTGGACTGCTTCTCGACGCGGCAGAAACACCACGCCAAGACCTACGTGACAGGTCTTGTTGCGGCCAGCAACAAGACCGTTCAAGGCATCTCGACGCACGTTCTCCCAGCCAAAAGCGAACGAGCCCTCAACAAATTCCTTACCGAATACGACTGGGACGAAGACCAACTCAACAAAGAACGTTTGGCACTGCTTCAACAGGCCAACGATACGAAATGGACCAGTGACGGTGTCGTCATCATTGACGACACCTTCACGCACAAAACCGGCGAGCAGATACCCAACGCTGGGAAATTTTACGACCATACCGTCCCAGGATACATCTGGGGCCAGAACCTCATCTACGCGATCTACGCCGACGAGAAAACCACCTACCCGCTTGCGTTTCGCCTCTATGAAAAGGACGCCAAACGGCGTGTCGAACTCGCACTCGAACTCGTTGATGAGTGCCTCGAGATAGGTGTCCCCGCGGACACCTATCTCTTCGATATGACCTACTGCTCCGAGGAATTCGTCACGCAACTCGAAGCCGCTGAGAAAGAGTGGGTCTCGGCAGTCAAAAGCGATGCACGCGTCACGTACGGCGGTGAACGGATCCGCGTCGATGCGCTTGGCGAGCGCATCGACACGGTCCCGCGCACGGTCAACGGTGAAACCTACCATATCTGGACCCAGAAACGTGACGTAAGCCGACTCGGTGAGGTGAAGCTGCTGGTCACGAAGAGAGAACCGAGCGACGAGGACGACGAACCGAGCGTGAAGTACATCGTTTCGAACAAGATCGACGCACCAGCGAGCCATCTCATCGAGTTATACGCGATGAGATGGCGGGTCGAGACGTTCTTCAGGGACACGAAGCAGGATCTTGGTTTTGGAGACTGCGAGCTCCGGCAGGCCGCAGGTGCCAGTCGCCACTGGCACCTGCTGATGCTGGCCTACAGCCTCCTCAAGCTCGGGACTGCACACAGCGCTCTTGGAACGATCCTGGCACGATCGACTTCGCTCCGAAGCGAGATCAAGCGATCCTTCCGCGAAAGCGTCGAAAACCTCCTTTCGTGGGCACTCGCGACTCCGAGCCGAAGCACCGACGAACTCATGCAGGAAATCGAGGGAATCTTCGTCTAACGTGCGAAGTCAAGTAGCTAAGCCTCAACAGTCGGTTGGATGGCGGTAGCGAGCTGTTCCTGGAGGATCGGTCGTTGCTGGTGGATCTTCTGCGCGTCTTCGATCAGTCGCTGTAGCAGCGGCGGCGGTGAGTAAGCGAGA
>NZ_QPND01000025.1:0-38829 GCF_003344565.1 Saliphagus sp. LR7
CTGCCGCGGGGTTCACCGGAGCTGAACCCCGCGGAGGACTGCTGGAAGAAGCTCAATCAGGTACTCGGTAACCGCCTGTTCGACTCACTGGACGAACTTCAGGATGCCGCGCTCGCTGCACTCGACAGCATCAATCCACCAAATATCTTTACGTATTTATGTCCGTGAGTATCTGTCCAATCATCTCCTCCTTTCCGTGCCCCTGACGATCTCTGAAAGCGGATGGTATTCGGGTCGTCTCACTCGCATTCGTGCGACACCGACTCGAGCGGAACGGTTACAGTTCCGTCCTCCTCGACGGTGACCGGGGTGCCATCGTAGACGAACGAGAGACGAAGCGACACCGACGAACGTGAGTCACAACGCGGACTCCTCACGAGGGCATCAAGCGCCTCGACGTCGACGTACTCGTGTAACGCCGGCAGTTGGTCCGGGTCACAATTAGTTGCCACGCCCACGAGTTCGACGATCGTGAGGCTTGGATGCCCCGATTCCGTCCAGTCAGCTCGAAGTGAGCCCGTGATCGAGTTCGATTCGGCCGACGATTCTGACTCCACCCCTCTCGTCTTCTCATCGGGATGGTCTCGAGTCATATCTCTACCTGTCTAAGAGACCGGAACACTCCACACCGTGCAGAACCCCACTGTTGGAGCACCACGCCGAGCACCGATTAGGTACACGTGATTCACATATATGACGTTTTCGTGAAGGTCCGAATACAACGGTCCCTCCGGTCACTCCCGGTTTCCGTCGAGCTGCCACGTGAAGACTGCCTTCAGAACGATCCCGATCACGAGGCTATTACTCGGCCCTGATCTCCAGATCGCAGTTTCATGTGGATGATCAAGAGACTGAGCAGCACCCGCTGGTTACTCGCCGGAGTCGAGGGCGAGCTCGCTGGCGAGCGTTTTCGCCTCGTCGACCATCAACAACAGAGAACGTCGGCCGAACGTTAGGTGAAAAGTGAGCGGCGGCGGTAATGCTCTCAGTGGAGTGAGGTGGGGGCCACCGCCGCTCAAGAGCATGGGGGAACGTCCCCCCAGTATGTATAGGATTCACAAGGACCTAAGCAAGACGATTAGCCGGGACCGTTGCTGTCGGAATAGTCCATACTCCAGAGGCAATCTTCCTCTGACTTATCCCCGCCACCGTTCACGATGGGTAAGAATCTGATCACTCCCTAAGGCAACGCTATGTCTGATGTCAAGTACGGATGATTCGTGTGAGGATGCGTATGGGAGGGTCAGCCGAGAATATATCGGAGGTGAGGATATTTCTCGATGAGTGGCCGACCACCGACTTCGTATTGTTCGATGTAGTCGTCGAGGCCGAGAATGCGTCCGGCACCGAACGCAGCGACCGAGAGGAAGACCAACATGTACATGAAGTCACTGTTGATCGGCCCGTGGGCTAGATCCCAGTTACCGAAGTAAAACAGCAACATCATCAGCGCACCGAAAAGCGCCGCGAGTCGGGTGAGCAACCCGACGATGATCCCGAGGCCGATGGCGACCTCTCCCCACGGGACGGCGACGTTGACGAAGTCGACGAACCACTGAGTCTGTCCCATCCAGAGGAACATCCCCTCCAGTGGATTGCCGTTTTGACCGGCGGCATTCACGAGATATCCCTGTGCACCGAACCCACCCAGGACTTTCTCAACCCCCGAATAGAGAAACGCAAAGCCGATCACGAGACGTAACGCCAGCACGAACCATGCACTAAGGTGATGAGCGCGACCTTCGAGGGTAATACTACCGAGCGACGATCGGAATACGGTCCCTGAGGTTTGCGTGTCCGACATGGAAGTTACCATGTGGCACTCTCTACTGGGACATAATAAAGACTAACGACGGGTTGAATTCGGGTCCGTTTGATGCATTCGAACGCCACGGAGTCCCAGTCGGGTTGGTGGCCGGGCTGGTCGTCACGATCTGGCTTGCGGTTTCCTTCGACACTCTCGAAGTGAATACTCGTCGAGCGGTAAGCGTGTACGGGACGTTCGGGCTCGCAATGCTCGTCATGCTCGCAGCCAGGTATGTGAGTCTGGGACCAAGTCGCGAAGTGCTATCGATCCCAGTGATAGTCAGTCTCGGGATCGTAGCCGGCGCGGTCGTCTATACCATTCTCTTACTTCAGGAGTGACGTTTTCTGTCGTAACGGTGAACGAGACTCCCGACATACCAGAACTTCAATATCATCGACGCTAATCCACTGAGTATTGCTCTAACCGGTTGTTTCCGATAGGCGGAGACGAAGGCATATCCTGTCACAAGGATGTTGAGCACGTTGAGAACGTTAGGATACGAGAATCCGAGAATGCTCTGTTCGTGCTCTTCTGTCCACCATTCTTCGGCAAGCACTACTCGAGTCATCCACGCATCGTCACTCTTGGGTGGTGAGAATAGCAATGGGTTGATAGCTGTGAATAGTATTACGGCAACCGCGAGTCGCCAATTGCGATGATATACCACATAGAGAAGCGCAGGGAGCACGAGTACACGACTCCAGCCGCTTTTTGGATTCGAGTGTCTCTCCCAGAAGGTTTGCTCGAACGTTTCAAGTGAAGGCATACCCAGAGACAAGGTGCTACTCGCACATAAACTCGACATCGTATCACCGTCACCGGAAATGAGCCACTTATGATACCTACTGATTCCGTTTTAAACTCCACTCGTGTTTTGCTGGCTGGCACGACTGAGTGGGTAGGAACGTTCGAAGAGAAACTTCGGACACAGACCGAAGCGTCCGTATTGACAGTTAACACTGCCCAGGGAGTTCACGAGGCCCTTAAAGAGCCACCTGATTGTCTCGTCACTGAGTACGCCCTTGAGGAGACAAGCGGGACCGATCTACTCTCAGCAATTCGAGCCGAAACGATGACGCTTCCGATCATCATCTGTACTGCAGATGGAGACGAGGCCGTCGCCAGCGAGGCAGTCAGTGCTGGTGCGACCGACTACGTCCCGATCGGGGGCTCGGTTTACGGAATCGAGGAACTCTTCGAGCGGACCGAACGTGCCATCCGCTCGGCCCGCCGAGCGACGACCCGCCGCGAGCGCGCAAAGCAGTTCGACGCCGTCTTTCACGACACACGAACGGCGACGTGGGTTTTAGAGCCTGATGGCAGTGTGGCCCGTCTCAACCAGACAGCCCGCGGGATGGCCGAAGCCGACGCTGTGAACGTCGTCGGAAAACTTTTTTCGACGCTTTCGTGTTGGCAGGAATCTGGAGACGATATCGAATCACTGGTCGAAAACGCCCGTGAGGGTGGGTTCGCTAGTGCGGTCGTTTCTCAACCGTCTCGTCTCGAGGATCCCCGTGTCGTCGAGCTCTCGGTACGCACTGTTGAGAACGAACGCAACGAAATCGTCTCAATCGTCGTCGAGGGCGTTGACATCACCGACCGGGTCGGCCTCGAACGTGACCTCCGGCGCTCGGAGGAACTCCACCGGGTCACGTTGAACAACATGACTGACACCGTCCTCATTACCGACGAGAACGGCGAGTTTACTTACGTCTGTCCGAACGTCCACTTCATCTTCGGGTACACCGCAGAGGAGATCCGTGAGCAGGGAACGATTGAGGACTTGCTTGGTTCCGACCTTTTCGACCGGCAGAAACTCGCTAAAAAAGGTGTCCTCAAAAACATTGAGTGTACGGCGACCGACAAAGCAGGTCGAGAACACACCCTGCTGGTCAACGTCCGAGAAGTCTCGATTCAAGGCGGGACGCTCCTCTATAGCTGTCGGGACGTCACGAAGCGAAAACAGCGCGAGGAGGCCTTGGCGACCCTTCAGGGGACCGCCCGAGACTTCCTCTACGCCGGAACCCACCGAGAAATCGCCCGGCACGTCGTCGCCGATGCCTCCAGCGTGCTCGACGTAGAGGCCAGCGCCGTCTACCTCTTCGACGCCGACACCAACGATCTCCGTCCGGCGGCCCAATCAGCGGCGATGGAGGAACTCAACGGGCCGCTCCCGACGGTCCACGCCGACGGCGAGACGCTTCCGAGTCACAGCTTCGTCGCCGATGAGGCGCTGTTTCTTGCGGACGTCCACGATGACGAACGGCTCGAGAACCCAGCAACGGACCTTCGAAGTGCGTGTTATATCCCTCTCGGCGACCACGGCGTCTTCGTTGCTGGCTCCCCGGAGATCGGCGTCTTTGATGAGGTACGCCGAGAGCTCGCAGATCTCCTCGCCGCGACAGCGGAGGCAGCCCTCGATCGAGTCAATCGAGAATCTCGTCTTCGAGAACAAGATCGAACCCTGAAGCGTCGGAATGACCAGCTCACCGATCTGAATCGAGTCAACGAGACGATCCGAGAGATCGACCAGGCGATCGTCCAAGCCGAGACACGTTCGGAGATCAATCACGCGGTCCCCGAGCTTCTGACCGCCGACGACCGCTTCTCGTTCGCCTGGATCGGGACGGTTGATCCAGATGGCGACGATCTCGAACCCCAAACCTGGGCCGGTAATGAACAAGGATATCTCGACAGCCGGTCGTTTCCCGCCGAGTCCTCGGAGACCGAGCCCGCGAGTCGGACCGCTGCGACCGGGACAGTGACAGCGGTCGATAACGTCGCCAAAGGGCTTCGTGAGGAGCCATGGCGGTCGGACGCCCTCGCTCGGGACTACCTGTCAGTACTAAGCCTCCCACTGGTCTACAACGACCTCACCCACGGTGTGCTGACGGTCTACGCTGACAGTCGGAATGCGTTCGATGGCACGACCCGAGACGTGCTGGTCGAACTCGGGGAAACCATCGCCGCTGCAATCAGTGCAATTGAACGCAAGAATGCCCTGCTCACGACATCGATGACCCGTCTCGAGTTTACCGTCAATGATCCAGGGTTCGTCCTTTCTCGAATCGCTCACGATGCTGACTGTCGGCTCTCTTACCGGGGAGGGATCCAGCAGACTGCGGAGGGGAGTTACGTGTTCGTCGCTGTTGAGGACGTCGACGCCGTCACAGAGGCTGCTGGCGACCTCGTCGGGGTCGAGACCGTCCAGCAGATTAGCACCGACAACGGAGAAGGAATCCTTCGGTTGGAGGTCACAGCCCCGTTCATCGCCCTGGATCTGGCCGATCACGGTGCCGTATTCCGGGAAGCCACTGCAGAGCCGTCTGAAACGACAATCGTGATCAATGTGCCTGAGACGGTCGACTTTCGGGCGATCAGTAGGCTCATTCAAGAGGCGTTCAACGATGTGAAGTTACGTGCCAAGCGGACAGTAAACCGAACGCCCGAGGACAGTTCCTCTACCGGAGCTCTTGGTGAGTTAACCAACCGCCAGCTTGAGGTCGTCCAGACAGCATACTACAGCGGCTTTTTCGAATCACCCCGCGAGAGCACAGGTCAGGACGTCGCGGCAGCCCTCGACATCTCACCAACTGCGTTCTACAACCATATCCGGACCGTCCATAACAAGCTGTTTACAGCATTGTTCGATGATGGATCGCCCCCAGTTGCCACAGCTTAGTCAACTACCCCGCCCTGACGCTTCGCTTCCGTTTGCTCGCGGATCGGTGAGTGTGGAGTTCTCGTTCAACGTCCCAGATTCAGGCCAGGGTTCAATAATCAACCCTAATTTCGCTAATGGTTTGATTATCATCGCCCAGATATACCCTTATACAATTGGTATTGTTTTACGAGCCCCGGTCACAGACCGGTGGCCTGATCATAATGAGAGACGTCGAAATCGACTCCGACGAAACGAGCCCCTACGAGTGTTTCGAGTGTGGTACCATCATCGTCGCGGAGGACAACCCCGGTACTTGTCCGGACTGTAGCGGCTCGATGCGTAATCGGTGGACCCCCATTGAGTAACGATGGCTTCCCCATCCAGCCTTCCCGAGACGCCTGCGGACTCAAGCGAGCCTGAGCCAGCCGTCGAAACGGCTCGTCGGCAGCTTCAACACGCCGCTGGTCACCTCGAGATCGATCCGAATATCGTCGAGCGCCTGAAACATCCGACGAAGGTCCATGAAGTGAGGGTCCCCATCGAGCGCGATAATGGGACCGTCGAGATGTTTACCGGATATCGGGCCCACCACGACAGTGTCCGCGGGCCCTACAAGGGCGGGCTCAGGTACCATCCCGACGTGAGCCGGGATGAGTGCGTTGGTCTCGGGATGTGGATGACCTGGAAATGTGCGGTGATGGATCTCCCCTTTGGCGGAGCCAAAGGCGGCATTGCCGTTGATCCCAAGCAACTTAGCAGCGACGAAAAGGAGCGTCTCACCCGGCGGTTCGCCGAGGAATTACGAAACGTCATCGGTCCGACAATCGACATCCCCGCCCCCGACATGGGCACTGATCCCCAGACGATGGCATGGCTGATGGATGCCTACTCGATGCAGGAAGGCGAAACCATCGCGGGCGTCGTCACGGGTAAACCCCCGGTGATCGGCGGCAGCGAAGGCCGCGAGGAGGCACCCGGCCGAAGTGTTGCCATCATCACACAGTTAGTTTGTGAACACTACGATCGTCCTCTTGAGGAGACATCCGTCGCAATCCAGGGCTATGGCAGCGTTGGATCAAACGCTGCCCGCCTGCTCGAGGAGTGGGGTGCCACGATCGTCGCGATAAGCGACGTCAATGGTGCAATGTACGACCCCGATGGAATCGACACCCAATCGGTCCCCTCTCACGACGAGGAGCCTGAGGCCGTCACCGACCACGCCGACGACGTGATCACGAACGAAGAGTTGCTCACCCTGGACGTCGACGTGCTCATCCCTGCAGCACTTGGAAACGTCATCACGGAGGACAACGCAGATGCGGTCGCCGCAGATATCGTCGTTGAGGGCGCGAACGGCCCGACAACCTCGACGGGGGACGCGATCCTCGCCGAGCGGGGCGTTCAGGTGATCCCCGACATCTTAGCGAACGCGGGTGGGGTCACGGTGAGCTACTTCGAGTGGCTTCAGGATATCAACCGGCGGGCGTGGTCTCTCGAACGAGTCAACGACGAACTTGAGGCAGAGATGCGGTCAGCCTGGCAGGCTGTTCGGACTGAGTTCGAGAACCGAGAGGTCACCTGGCGAGACGCGGCCTACATCGTCGCGCTCTCGCGAGTCGGAGAAGCCCACGAAGTCCGAGGTCTCTGGCCATAACAGAGTGGACCTCAACTTTCGGACGATCAATTGCTGGTTCGGGTTACCGTAAGGCCCACGCTCAGCTGATTTGTTGAATGTGATCGGCCCGTGAGTGAGAGCCCTAAGAAATTTGTCATCGAGCTGTGGTAACGACGTAGCCGTCGAAGTTGAGGATGACCGCCTGGGCAGTGTCGCCGAAGATCGCCTTCCCCGTCGGGCTGCGCCGGCGTCCCAGGATGAAAACGTAGTCACAGCCGCGCTCTTCGGCAACCTCAATGATCGCGTCGGCGCGGTCGCCGTCGTCATCGACATATCGGCCGACGGCCTCAGTCTCGACGTCCCGATCGGCGAGCAGGTCGCTGATAGCGGTCTCGGCGACCTCCTGAGCGTACGTCGCCGGCTCGACGCTGTACGAAGAGCCCTCCATCTCGGCGATGGCGCCGAGCACCTCGGCATCGTTCTGATACTCCTCTTCGGTGACGACGGTCAGAACAGTGAGCGGAGCCCCCGAGAGCTCCGCCAGATCTCCGGCCTCCTCGATGACGTCGACGACGCTATCACTCGAATATACCTCATTTTTATGTCTGACAGGCGTCTGACGGGCAGGGAAGATCTGGGAGAAAACTACACATCAAACATTCCAACCAACATGAGGTGGTGAACAGGGTGTTGAGTATCCTCTCGGACCCGTACTGTCGTTCTTTACTGTTGTTCTTCGACAGTACAACGGAAAACGCTATTTCGATACAGGAACTCGCGACCGCAATCACCCTGGCAGACGAAACAGAGCAAACGAGGGTCCATCTTCAGCATTCAACGCTTCCACGGCTCGAAGATGCTGGGCTCGTTGAGTACGATTCCAGAAGCGATACGGTTCGATATCATGGAGAACAGGGGGTAGAGGAGTTATTGGATGCAGTCACCGAGTGTTTCCCGAGGGAAGCGGAGGTCCGTGAAGTGGGTCCGTGAGTCGGGCTCCATGGTGAAGCTCAACTATCGCTGGGCGAAATCATTATCTCATATCCTCACAAACAATGGTGTAGAGGCCTCTGCCCATGACAAAACGTGAAAAGAAAGGCCGGGCAGCAGCCGTATGCGAGTCCTGCGAGGCGATTATGCCTGTCCGGACCACCCCAGATGGGAAGATCGAGCCAATCGGCTTCTCCTGTAACTGTGAAAATGGCGACGGAAAAACGCTCAAAATCCTTAATGAAGAGGGCGAACATCTTGAGGGATACGAGGAGTAGCTCGTTCCTCTCTTAGCTGCAGCCGAAATTGGTCCCTTGAGTTTGGCTCCATGACGCTGTCCCGGGGAGGCAGTGTCTAGTCACCTATTGACCACTTCTTCGGCCGGGGTGCAGTTGTTGAGCGCTTGATTCGGTCGGTGTCGATTGTAGTAGTGGACGAAGGCGGTGAGCCAGCGCCCGAGTGGTCTGCACAACGTTTGAGCACTCCGTCGCCGAGATAAAGATCTACGAGATGACAAGGGCCGGTTTGCAGACCGGGAACGTGCAAAGGTTACGCCAATCACTCCAGCGCTGGCTCACCGCCCCATCCATGTCTGATTGAATCGGTCGATCCGCATTACGAGCGTCTGGAACCATCTCGATGAGATTCCGTTCGACGTAGTTCAGATGACTAACAGCGATTGACCGTCTGCGTACTACGGCTTCTCGAGGTTGGCTGACCACGAGTTGTCGTGTGTGCGGTCCGTGACTGGTTCGGTCTCACCATGACCGTGGTCGTCGTGATCGTGGTCGTGAGAATGGGTCGCCATACCTACGTATAGGAGGCCGACTCCGATTAGAGATGGGGGGTGGAACTCGCTCCAGACAGCCAGCTTTGTCCAACTCCAACTATCGGTGTGCTGCTTCGATTCGGTCACGACATGCGTCACAGCGGGCGGCCAGGTCATCGAGATTCGCTTGTTCGTCGATCTCTCCCAATCCAAGAGTATCGTCGTATTCAAGAGGGGAGTTGTGATTGTACCCGCGCTTGTGCATCTCCCCGACAAGGCTCTCATGTCGAGTTGCGATGCGAGAAGTATCGACTTGCCCTTTATCGGCGTGACCTTTGACTGCGTTCATGTGTTCGGCTCGGATATGCCCGACGAGTTGATGGAGTTCCTTGTGTTCTCCAAGGAGATGCTGACGACACAATAATTCCGGGTCTACACACCACATTCGAGTCATACAGAGACATTTGATGGGCCGCGTCAAGTCCCCGTCGTTACCTCAATTACGCTATTCGAGTTCAACGGCTGTGTCATCAAGTTTCGCGACGACGCGAGCAACAAGTGCTGACATCTCTTCCTCACCGTCGATTGCCCGGTTGATGGCTTCGTCGATAGGCGTGAGTTCGATAGGTAGATACCGACGTATCGTTGTATCATTGGCCGTGACCTCGTTCTCTAGTCCTTTTACGAGTGGTTGGATGAGATCGCTCGGAACGTCCGTCACGAGGTTGACCCAGTACGCCGACAGTCGTGGTGTCAATACTGGCACTGGGATGATATACGCCGGTCGTCCAACGATGGCCGCAGTACGCTTGAGTAACGAACGATAGGTGAGGACCGCAGGCCCACCGATTTCGAAGGTATCGCCCGCTATGTCGGGTAGTTCGAGAACACCGATGAGATACGTGATGACATCATCGACTGCAATCGGTTGACAATCGTTGCGTACCCAGCGAGGTGTAGCCATAACTGGTAGTCGCGTCGCAAGTTGCCTTACAATCTCGAAACTGTCGTTTCCCGCCCCGATGATGATCGCTGCTCGGAGAACTGTTACCTCGAAATTTCCTGCCTCAAGAATCCGTTCGACATTCCGGCGAGACTGGAGATGCTTCGAGAGATCGTCGTCCTCGTCACCGAGACCACTAAGATAGATAACGTGGTCGACCTTGGCATCACTAGCGGCCCGCTCGAAATTCGCTGCCCCCTGACGATCTTTTTCAGCAAAGTCATCGCCTGCCCCCATCGAGTGGATGAAATAGTACGCCGCATCGATATCCGAAAGTGTATGCTCAAAAGTTCCTGCTTCGAGGACGTTCCCCTCGTAGACAGTGTCAGCAGGGCCATCATAGCCATCGGCGTCGCGCGTCAACACAACGACATCGTGCCCACGAGCGCGAAGTGTAGGGATGAGACGACTACCGATGAACCCTGTTGCACCTGTTACGAGAACTCTCATAATGGACGTTCACAAGGGAGCTGTATCAATTATGTGATCCAAGGTAATTCGATGTATCTGTGAAGACCATGCATAAAGGAATGTTATATACCTTACACTTTTCATGCACCTTCATTAGATATTATGATCTCGTTGGCAGGTACAAGCAACACGTTCTCACCTCTAGTTGTCGAATCATCACTGTGGCTGACCCTCCATCCGACACTGTGGATGACGGTGAACCGCGAATTTTAATGGAGTGGTCATTATGGGACGATCGGGACGACGAACAGACTGGCCGGCGAATCAGAGTCGTCCCAAATGGTGGTCCAGAAGGAGCGTGGAAGGCAATCCTTGAAATGCAACCACACGCCCATTTCTGGGTCGAACAGGCCACTCTCGGATTTGGAGACTCACCCGATGATTTCGATGTGGTCGAACCGTAGAGGAACACCTTTGGACGTGTATCGCCTGAACGAGCCAGTTACTGCGGCGACTTGGCCCCGTTCGTAGGCTTGCCTCTATCTCGTCTTCGAGGAACTGTTCACGATCGGTCTCTGGAATCCATTCGGTCGTCAGCGAACGCTCAGTGCGTTAGTGAGCGATCCCGTCCCGACCGGGCTCGCCGATCTGTTCGCTGGCGAGCACCTTGTTTGCCCGGCGGAGACGCTCGGAGAGCGCTTGATGGGAGATACCGACTTCGGTCGCCAGATCCTCGAGGGAGATCCGGCGGGGAACGTCGTAGTAGCCCCGGTCGTAGGCTTCGTTGATTGCCTCTTCTTGGGGCTCGGTGAGTGCTGCAGTTTCCTCGAGGTCAGCGTTGCGGCCGGCCTTGACCATCCGCTTGACGTCGACGGTGATTCCCTGGTCTTCGAGTTCCGACACCGTCTCTGAGAGGAGGTCCCGCTCGGGAAAGAGCAGGCGGAACGTCCAGTTGCTGGCCGAACACTGCGCGTCGAGAATCGTCCCGTCGTTCGAGAAGATCGCCGAGTACATGTCACTAACTCCGGCGGCGTACTCGATCCGGTACAGGTTCTCATCAGTCTCGGAGTCCTCGAGGAGGCTGTCGAACTCCGCGACCGATGAATCGTTCGAGAGGGCGTCCTCGATCTCCGGTCGGGGCTCGCCGGCGATCCATACGAGTGGCATCGCTTGCTGGGACCCCTCGGCGACGATGCTTTTGATCCGCATTTCGAGGTCAGGCAGCGCCTCGAACGTCTCGGCGAGCGCGACCTCATCGGAGGTAAGGGCGAGTTCGGTGACGGTCGTCATGCCGTCTCACCTCCTGTCTGACCGGAACCTTCCGTTCGGTCGGGCGACCGAGACGCGAGCGAGGCACCGCCACTGTTGGCTAGTTGGGTATTAGTCATGGGTGCAACGGAAAGGTACCGGGCCGACAATGCGCGGCCACCCGGATCGATCCTATCCAGTGATACATCTCCTGATTGCTTGCTTTGTGGCCCTGACTACTCCAGTGGTTTATATAGAGGTCGATAATCAACAAGAATGCAGATTTCTCAAACTTGAGTTCGACGTCGTTGAGAGTGAGTTCGACATGGAGGACATGTGGTTTACCATCCGGACCGGGACCGAAGCTGATCTCACAACTTCGATCATGCTTCCGGTGGGACTCCAGCGGGTGCCGGAATCATTGGATGGAGCCTCTCGGAACTAGATCAGGAAATCGAGACTGCAGAGCGCCGATTCCTAGTTTTGCGAACTTGTCGGTCGGCGTTATCGACCGAACGAGAACCCTTCCTTGAGCTTCGAGTACATCTCTTTTTGCTGAAGATAACTCGCCGCGCCGAGCAGGGTCGGCGCCCAGAGTCCGACAAAAATCCCAGTTTCCTTGTCGCCTTTCACGTAGAAGTTGTACCACGAGTAAATCACCGACATCGTCGCCGCCGCGGTGATCGGATCGCCCATCGACATTGGTGCGTCCTCGAGCGCGCCGCTCGAGAGTTCGGTTTCGTCGTCGTCAGTGTTTTGGAACAATGTCATGCACTCTCCAGAGTGTAGCGCTGGCTATCCCACTGGTGCAGGTCCACGAAAGGTGTTGACGATCCCCGGTACTCGCAAGTGCGATAACTGACGTTCAGTAGAACAGGCTTCTCGTGTATTCGGATATAGTAAAGATTCTGCGCTGTATAGTCATTGTCAATGTCGATGCTACATACGGTCGACGTTGATGAGCTTCTCACACTCATGAATCCGGCAGACGATCCGGTCCTCGAACGGATGGAAGACCAAGCCAACCGCGAGGGGTTCCCGACGGTCGGACACGAAGTCGGGGCGTTCTTCCGACTCTGTGCCCGGCTCATGGACGCGGAATCGGTCTTCGAGTTCGGCTCGGGATTCGGCTATTCAGCCTACTGGATGGCACCCGCGATCGGGCCTGCAGGGCAAATCGTCCTCACGGAGGTAGACGAGGAGGAACTCGACCAGGCACGTGCGTACTTCGAGCAGGGTGGCTACGCTGATCGGGCGGTCTTCGAGCGCGGAGACGCCCTCGAGGTGGTCAACCGATACGATGGCCCGTTCGATCTCGTCCATCTCGACCACGAGAACGAGCGGTACCTCGATGGGTTCGAGACCGTACGCGAGAAGGTCTCTCAGGGCGGGATGATCGTCGCTGACAACGTCCTTCATTCGGGGGATGCGATGTCCCCTGCGGACCTGCGAGTCGCACTGGACGGAACACACTCTCCTGATGAGGGCTCATCGCTGGCAGGGATCGCTGAGTACTACACTCATGTTACCAACGATCCGGAGTTCGAAACGAGCGTTATTCCGGTCGGTGAGGGCATCTTCGCTTCCGTGCGAACGTGAGCACTATCCTACGAGGTTGAGACGCGACTAGGACTGTCTCTCACTGCCAAAGAGGAGGTGACATCCTTCCGCGCCTGAAGACGCGGGCCTCCCACGCCCACCAAAAGGGCGGTTCGTTGGGAGCGTACGGTTTCGAGTCCGACGAACTCGTGGCGGTGCCACGCCGCCGTTACTCCTATCCCGCACGGGACTCGGAGTTACTTGGTTGTTTTGCGTCGGTCCGCGTTCCACGGGCTTACTTATTTGATGAGGCAAACACCGAGTCAACTGCCAGTTTGTGGAGCGTCGAGACGCGACGGGAGACCGTCGCGGCGACGAATAGATATGCGTCCGTGGGGCACCTAAGCCTTCCGATTCGGACGTTTGAGCAGATGAAGACGGCGATTCATCCACGCCGTAAACGGCGTAGTATTCTCGCCTACAATTCCTATAAGCATAGGGTGCCGGAGACGCTCGCGGCGACTGGCCGGGCGGGGGGAAGGATCCACCCGGACAACGTACGCGCAGGGTCGGTTCTCCAATTCCCTGACGGACGACCTCCCCTGCACCTGGAGAGCACACGGAGGGAGAGTAAATACTCGTATTGAGTCCAAGACTGACTCTCGTTGATTGTGGACCGTCTCGGAGCCCTTGCGAGCAGGAGCGAACGTAACTGGCGGCTATCGTCAGCACCCGAGCCTTGTGCAACACTCGAGCACTATACGACCGGAAATGTTGCACAAGGTTCGTGGGCGTTCCAGAGGAGCTACTCGGTGTGATCACGTCGCCCTGGACTACTCACAAGAGTATACCATCGACGCGTTCGAGATCATCTGTTGATCGAGTCTCCAAACTCCTTCTGAAACCCTTCGAGGAGCCGGCCAAAACCCGACTGAAGGAAGAACTCGGCGTCCGCTTTCGCGTCGAGGAGGTGTTCCTGTCGCTTGTCGGCGTAATCGGTTGCCATCTCCTCGAGTTCGACTGCGAGTGCTTCGATCGTCTCCTCGTCCTCGAGCGAATCGTACGTCCTGAACACGTCTTTCAGCCCCCGTTTGGCGGAGTTTCTGACTCGACCATCTTCGTCCGTCATCGCCTCCAAGAAGAAGCCAGTCGCGTCGTCGGTTTGTTGACGAACGCCCTCGACGTCGAGGGTCAGAGAGCGGTCGTCGTCTGTCACCGCGAAAACCAGCGCTATTCCGGGCACGAGCCGTTCTGCCACGCGGACGGTCGACTGTCGGATGTACCCGTCACCGCTCTCCGCATAAAGGCCGGTCAGATCGTCGAAGCAGACTTCGAACAGTTGGATCCGTTCGTCGAGATCCATTTCTTTGATTTCATCGACGACTTCGTTGACTCGATCCGACTCCCCTGACTCGAGTGCGTCTTCGAAATCATTCCATCGGTCGTCCATGGTGATGGTCGAGCGAACACGATCACAGTCGGAAACGATTTCGGTCGAGTTGTACGAAGAGTAAGCGTGCCGATTCAAACGAAAACAAGACGTGCGGGCGCTGTATCCTCTCCTATCGCTCGCTTCGCTCACGCTTGAGGAAGGGATCTTAGCGCCCTCATTTACAGTAATACTGTCGCAGACCATCACAGATTTTCGAGTGGCCAACTTGGCGCTCCGCGCTTCGTCGAGAGTGGAAAGCTCTACTCTCGCTCGAGATTGCTGCATCCTCTTCAAATGGTTCGGGGCAGGTCACTCAAATGAGCGACTTCCGCATCCACACTCCCCGCCATTTCCGACAGCACGCAGTTCGTCATCCGGCCAAATCCGAACGCGGCGGACAGTTCCACAGTTGGTACAGGTAGCGTCCGTTTGTGTCATGTTGCTAAGAGTGCTCATGGTTCTCACTAACGCTGGCTACCTTTAATAAACCACGTCGATAGTTAACATTGTTCATTGTGAGGGATGCCCAAAGTGGTAGTGGATGGGGAAGTTTACTCTTCACTGGAGTGTTGAACTTCGTAGGTTAACACCGCAAAGATATCGCCTTGTTTTTCGACCTCAACCAGTTTCAGCGGCGGGGTGACGATCTTACGAGGCAGGAGTGGCGCCCCCGAACCGAGCGTGACGGGAGCAACGCTCATAATAATCTCGTCGAGGAGACCGTGATCGTGAAATTGTCCGACCAGATCACCGCCACCGACGAGCCAGACGTTCTTGCCACCTGCTGCCTCGACCATCTCCGCATGAACGGGCGCAACATCCCCGTGGACTACCTGGATGTCCGCCCCATCGACTAGCGGTACGTTCCGACTGGTGAACACCCAAACCGGGACCTCATACGGCCATTGCTCCGGGTCCTCCAGCAGGTCTTCGTGCTCGAGGAGCCACTCATACGTCGTTGATCCCATAGCTACTGCACCAACCTGTTCTACGAACTGCGGATAGTCGTCTTGGACACCCTCAATCTCCTCGATCGCTCCGAACTGGAAGAGCCAGTCAAGCGAGTTGTCCTCGTCAGCGAGATACCCGTCGATACTCGTTGCGGTGTAGTATTGGGTTTTCATTCGTGGGTTGGTAGACCTCGATCATCGATAGAGGTGTTGTCGCCCTGCCCAGATGATGACAGTGCCGACGAGTACCGTTATCGTGCCAATCACCGACCACTGTACAGAACGTCCTGTGATTGGTTCGCAGTCTTCGATACACAGGATCGGGTCTATCTGGACAAGTCCGAGGCCCTGAACGCCCCATAACGTCCCAAGAAGAGCAACAATACCGCCGAGGATCGTCAATACGGCTGCTTTTACGTTCCAACTGGGGATACGTTGATTCTCCATCAGAGAAGAAGAGGAACCGTGTATCCACGAGTGTGGTGCCGAGCATGCACCCGTCCTTTATTAGTGAACTCAGTGTCCCACCTGGTATGAGATCCGTACGAGCGCTTCTTTCTGGGGATTGCCTCGAGACGGATCCAACAGCTCAACTGAGGTGGTGAACACTGACGAGAATGAGGTACAGTACCGTCGTTCTCTCTCTGGAGGAACACATCGGGTCAACGAACGACCAGCGACTCCAGAGAGGCGTCACCGATCCGCGAGAGGTCTGGATCAACGGCACGCTCGTCGCGACTCAGGAAGCAATACACTACATCAATCTTCTCGATGACGGGAGCGTTGTTGGAATCGCAGAGTTCAGAGGTGATGCTGAGTCACTCGCAACGATAGAGGATGAGTTACCTAAGGTCATCTCTGTCACTGTGACCAGTGGTGAGACGTGGCTGGCGTATATGCACTACGAGCCCAGCGAGGTTGAAATCGCCCTTCTCGAACGTATCGATACCGAACCGGTCAGTATCGACTGGCCGATAAGAGAGACTGATACTGGATTACAAGTCACGCTCTTTGGCGAAGAGACAGCTCTGCAGGAACTGATTGCTGGCTTCTCTGACGAGGTAGATGTAACCCTCGAACGCACGGGAGACTATTACCCCGACATGGATTCCCCAGCGAGGCAACTCACGGACCGGCAGAACGAAATCCTCCGGACAGCACTCGCCGCAGGATACTATGATATCCCTCGTAAGGCAACACAACGAGATTTAGCGACTGAACTTGGACTCTCGCGGGGGACGGTTGGGGATCATCTTCGACGAGCAGAAGCGAAGCTCATCCGGTCGATACTCCTGTAAAGGCCGCCTCGCGACCGATTATTCAGAAAATATCTATTCCCGTGTAGGTATCGGGCAACTATCCCGCTTGAACCGTGCTTACGACACCCGTCCCACCCATAATCGGAGGACGTGCTGTTGCTCGCACTTCGCTGGTTAAAACGATAACAGATGGAATCCCGTTACGAAGAGTCCGATTGTGAGATAGACCGATGGGCCAACGAATCTCCAGAGCGGGTCATCAACCCGGAAGAGATGTGTCAGGATAGCCCCAGCCATCGTAGCAACTGTTAACAGTCCGCCGAACACAGTGAGAATCGGCGCGAACACGAGACCGACGAGTAAGCCGAGCCCTCCGCATACCTCGATAACACCAGTAACGAATCGGAACCACCCTGGATAGCCATATCGGTTGAAATCCTCTACCACGAGGTCAATACCGAGTAGCTTCGCACTGCCCGCAGCTAGCATGATGAATCCGAGCAATCCCTGCACGAGAGGGATGGCCGTTTCAATCGTGCTCATAATCGACTTACCCCACGCAATTCGGGCGAATGTTCATTCATAGCTATCTGTGCCTGTCTCTGACGAGAGGCATGAGTCTGCTATGCGTGGTGAGACTACGGATTCTCTCGTGAATATATTCACTTTTTCAAAGGAATAGGAATCCTGTTAAACCACTCGCCAGCCAACCCCGGTGATATGGTTCGTGTACGCCTGCAAGTCGAAATCGGTGCAGATGACGACAACTGGCTAGCTGGTGTCTCGACCGACTTTCCGGACGCCGAGTTCACGATCCTGACGAGCCAGCCCGTAGACGATGGCGTGCTCGAACTGATCGAAGTTACGACAGTGGATGGGGACGCCATCGTTCGCCGGTTCGACGACGCGCCGGAGGTACGCTCATACGACGTGCTCCATTCCGACGACGAGCTGGTACTGATTCAGTTGGAATTTCCGATGCCGTCAACGTATGAAGCGAGGCGTTCGAAGGGGATTCTTCCGCGATTCCCGATCAGTATCCAAGATGGGTGGGCATCCGGTGAACAAGTGACCTCACAGGAGCAGTTATCGGAGTTAACGACCGAGTTAGCGGCGGATAACATTCCGTACGAGATACGGTCATTGACTCACTCATACGACTCGAAAGAACTTCTGACTGAGCGCCAACGAGAGGTCATCACGGAAGCGGTTGAACGAGGGTACTACGACAGCCCTCGCGGCTGTACGCTCGTCGAACTTGCAGAAACAATGGGGGTCAATCAATCGGCAGTTAGTGGTGTCCTCCATCGAGCCGAAGGCCGGGTTATCAAGGAATTCATCTCGTAGGCGGCGACAGAGGGAGGACGAATCACCATTGTCTCATCTGATCGTTTCCGGAAAGTCGATAAAACGTTCGTATCAATGAGTCACTGGGGATGGCGTCCACTTGGGTATCTATTTCGACGGCAATAGGTCTACATCGACGTGATTTGCCTGCCACACTTCCGAACGACGACCTCTAGGAGGCTGACGACATTCACCCGAGTTCGTCACCCGACTCAACAGAGATTTGCACACTAATACGAAATTAGACGGACCCCGATCTCGAATTCGAGGCCTTGAGCAAAACGTGTCGCGAGCCGAATTCGGATGTTTGTGCCCCTCTCGAGAACGAAGGCGTTGGTACCAGTTTACGGGATAGCGAGCATACTCAGCAGGGGCCGTCTTGAGTGACGTTGGATGGCTCCGAGATGTTATGGTGAGAGCCGCCGATCATTCGTGCATGAGCGCAATCGATGATCACGACCATCCGATTCCGGATCGAATCGTTGAGAGAATCGCAGATGACCACAACCTTTCAGATGCCGATCTTCACAACGGAATCAAAACAATCGATGAAACCGATGGGATCCGAGCGAAAATCGGCAACCGCTTGGAAAACGAGGACGGCTGGGAGATACTGAAAGACACTCGATTCGCGACATATTACCTGGTGAACGACGACTGGGTGCCACACCTCACCAACGACAATCCGGATTCCCCGTCGGATATGACACAAGCGTTGGAGCAGTGCTACAAGCAGTGCATCATCGCAAAGGTGAGTGGCACCATTGATCTTGACTGTGGCTTTGTCCTGTCGAATTAGGGTTCGTTTGTGAGCGAGTCGTCTCGAGAATTCTACGAATCTCCAGCGCCCTCGACAACGTCGACGGCTTTTTCGCTCGAATCGATGACCACGAGCAGCCAATCAAGACCGACTGATGACCAGAGAATAATGAGAAGAGAGAGGCAGTTCGAGGTCAGAAAACACTGTTAATCGTCGGCGGGGGCCGTCTCGGGCCGGTAGCTCTCGCTGATCGCCTTCCACTTGCCGGTCCGAAACCGAAGGTAGTTGATCGCTGCGGGGACGGTCGTCTCTGCGAGAAAGGCGAAGTAGAGCCCCCAGTAGCCCAGGTCGGTCGTCGCGCCGAGATAGGCAAGGGGGATCGAGCCACCGAACATCCCAATGAACTGGCTGACGAACGGAACTCGCGTGTCACCGCTTGCATCAAGGGGGCCAGCCGCCGCGCCCGCAACACCCTGAAAGATAACCGCGACGCAGGCCGCGTAGACGAGACTGACCGCGATCGGGGACTGGTCGGGTCGTCAGCAAATAAGCCGACGATCTCGGGTACGAGAGCAGCAACGATCAGGGCTGAGACGAGGTATGTCGCGACCGCAAACCGAATGATGTCCCTGCCGTAGGACTCTGCGACCGCTTCTTTGTTGGCGCCGAGATGCTGACCGCCTCCTCGAGGACTCCGAAATTGATGAGAACCTGTACCTGTCCCTCTCTCATCGGTTATCCCACGATCTTCTCTTCTGGGTTGACGACGTCGAAATTATCCGGTGACTCCCCATACCCGATCGTGGCTCGTTCGACCCAGAACTCGGCATGGGGTTGGACTTCGAGTATCGCCTTCCACGCTCCCTTTTGACCATCGTGCGGGACCGCGCTGATACGGCGGCCGGTCTGTTCGTCGTCTCGATCGTCCCACAACGACCACTCCATCAGGATCCGCGGCTCGTCGTCATCCGCAGTGTCAGACGGAGGATCATCCACACCTGTGGTTTGAGCGCCAGCGGCGAGAGCGTGATGCCTGTACCTGCCACAGCAGACGTACGCCATCAAGCTCTGATAATATAATGATAATAGTATCTACTCGAAAGGAGATCTTAAGGTTCTTCAGAATGGTGTCCTTGGTAACATGGAACGACCTGTCCGCCAACGTGAAACGAAGAAAGACTCGACGCAGGCCGAAAAACAGGACGAACAAACCTGTGACGAGTGTGGCTCGACCGCCCTCATCATGAGTGGCGATCAGGGTGAGATCGTCTGCGAAGAGTGTGGATTAGTTGTTGATGAGAAGAATATTGACCATGGACCAGAGTGGCGAGCGTTCAACGCGACCGAACGGAACGAGAAATCCAGGGTTGGGGCACCGACCACCCAGACGATGCACGACAAGGGTTTGACGACGACCATCGACTGGAAGAATAAAGACGCCTATGGACGATCGCTCTCGTCGGACAAACGTCAGCGGATGGGCCGGCTTCGCAAATGGCAAGAACGCATTCGAACCAAAGACGCTGGTGAGCGGAATCTTCAGTTCGCACTTACTGAAACTGATCGAATGGCGAGCGCTCTTGGGGTTCCTCAATCGGTTCGCGAAGTGGCGAGTGTCATCTATCGACGAGCGCTCGCGGAAGATCTCATCCGGGGCCGGTCGATCGAGGGCGTCGCAACGAGCTCACTGTATGCACCTATGGAAATTCTGCTGACTGACCAAACCACGCTTGCCAAGATAATTCTTCGGGCGACGAGGACTTGCTGTCGGGTTTTAGCGTCGAATCGACAGCCGGCGAACCGATGGCTACTGTACCAACCATCAGGCGGAAGACTTCATGTTAGCGAGAGTCGTCACTCACGCCACCACCAGCCGGCCAATGAGCGCCGCCCCGGCGGCGCTCAGGCACTCACCCCTGGTGGATCGTACACCTCCTCACGGTCCAGCATGTGATACATTGAAACCAGCAGCTTCCGGGCGGTTGCGACAATCGCTGTTTTCGAGTTCTTCTTTCGAGCTAACCGGTTGTAAAACCGGCTGAGGTACTCGTCTTCGCACGTATGTACCGCTGAGTACGACGCTTGAACGAGCAGCCATCGGACTCGTCCTGATCCTCGTTTCGAGATGCTTCCCTCAAACCGCGAGTCGCCAGACTCGCGGATTATCGGGTTCAATCCGACGTAACTTACGACCTCTTTGTCACGATCAAACCGATCGATCTCTCCCAACTCCGCGTAAATCGTCAACGCCGTAAAGTAACTCACGCCGGGAATCGTCATCAGGAGCTGGGTCTCCTTCAGAGACCCAGCCCGCTCCTCGATTTCTGCTTCTAATGACTCGATCTGCTCAGTGAGCACCTGAATAAGTTCCAGATACGACTCCAACAACGCATCCCACGGTGACGGGAGCGAGAGTTCCGCCAGGAACTCTCGTCCCTCCACACTCAACGGCTTCACCTCCCGAGTGATGCCGTGGTCACTCAACAGGCCATGGATCTTGTTTGCGTACTCGGTTCGGTTTTCAACAAGCTTCTGACGCCCGCGCACAAGTGCGCGGGCTTGTCGAACCTCGTCGGTTGGAACGTAGCTTTCAGGAATTGAGCCTAACCGAACCATCCGAGCGAGTTGTTTTGCATCAACACGGTCAGTTTTCTTGTCTGAGTCAGAGATCAGTTTTAACTCGCCAGGGTTAGCGACGGTCACATCCAGATACTCTGAAAGCGTATCATGGATGTGGTAGTAGTTGCTGGTTGCTTCTATGGCGGCTTTTGACCCAGCGTACTGCTGGGCGAAGTCGTCGAGGTTCGCGTTTTCGACGCGAACCTCTTCGACGATTTCACCGTTTTCGTCCAATACTGCGATCTGTGAGTACCGTTTGTGTACGTCGATTCCAATGAACATTGGACTCACCTTGGAACGCCGGTGCGTGAAACAGAGATGCACCTATGCGGGCTTTCCCGACTGCCGCTCCCGGCGGCAGTCGGGCTGTACTGCCCAGGACTCGGCTTCCTACGCACTCGGACCAGTCAGCACCACGTGCTCTCGGGCACGGCATACAGCTCGGTCTCTTGCGTCCCATACTTGTTTCACGCTCTCATGGGATAGCAGAATTTCCATCGAGTCAGCATGTCGCCGAGAGGGTATCCCGCGGAGTCTCGAGGAAATCACCGACGTTTCCCGAGTCGAACAAAAAGAGATCGCGAGAACCTATCGGTACATCGCTAACGAACTCTCTCTGGAGATGAGGCCAGTTGATCCGGTGGAGTACGTCCCGCGATTCTGCTCGGAGTTGGAGGCCAGCGAAGACGTCCAGGCGAAAGCCAAGGAGATCATCGAGACCACGGCCGAGAAGGGATTGCTCTCAGGGAAGTCACCAACGGGGTTTGCAGCTGCCGCGATCTATGCAGCGTCGTTACTCTGCAACGAGAAGAAAACGCAGAAAGAAGTTGCAGACGTTGCCCGCGTCACTGAAGTCACGATTCGTAATCGCTACCAGGAACAGATCGAAACAATGGAACTGCTGTCTTCGTGAGGAGACTCTCTGTCATCAATTGTTCCGACGACAAGCCAAAAATCGCTCTGCGAGTTGGTGGATCTTTATAACAAGCTCGAAGACGCGGTTAGAAGCCAGGACATCGTCAAGCAGGTCAACCACCATCCCGGTAGATCCGCAACCAGATGCAGAGCCTGAAACTCCTTCAGTTGATCGAGGATGTTTCAGGACTAAAGCCAGCTACAAGGCGACCGCGACGGCCGACGACGCCCTTCGGAAGGTGAATATGAATTATCGTGATTAGTCGGCGTTGAGCCATTTCTTCGTCGATAATTTCGAAATCAAGATCTGAATCGATTAGAGTACCCTCGATCGGTGCCTCGTAATCACGGAGGGCACTAATGATCTGACGGCGAGTGGGATGTATAATGAGTCAAAGGATCCTCTCGTTCATAGTGAATATCAGAAAACGCAATGAGAAATTACCACCGGAGCGAAGAATTATTCACTCAAGCAAAAGAGATTTGTACGAAGATGTGGTTAATGCGCTATGAGTTCCTCCTGCACCCAGAATCAGGTAGCCAGACAGGAATTTGACTGGTCGGAAACACCACCAAGTGTCGCAGTTGCCTATACGATCGCCGCCATAGACAACACAGTCGTTACGGAGGTCTCCCCACTCTATGAATACGTTGATCCGCAATCACTTGATTCCCTCGTTACAGATACCGGGACGGTCACCATTTCGTTCACAGCATACGGATACTCGGTTCAACTCACTGATTCGACAGTAATCGTGAGAGAGAAGTAACTAATTGGGCTTGTAAATACCGAACGAAGGTGGGGTTATCTCAATACGCAATCTTATCTATTCCGTAGTAAATCACTGGCTTCGAGTTAACTTCTTTTACCAGTAGAAATAACTACACGGGTATGGCGACAATAGTTGAGTTTACCATTCCAGCCGAGGAATTCGCACTCAGCAGGACCCTTTTGGAACTTCCCGAGATGGTGTTCCAGATTGATCGGGTTGTCGCGCATGATACGGACCATCTCATGCCGTTCGTTTGGGCCTCTAATGGTGATTTTGAGGGACTGACAAGCGTTCTAGAGGATGATCCGACGGTAACAGAGGTTGACCACCTTATGTCGCTCGAGGACCAGCGATTCTACCGAATGGAATGGACTGATGAGGCCCAACTCGTCGGAAATATGGTTATCGAACAGGGTGGGACCGTCCAACAGGCGACAGCATTTGACGATCGATGGCACCTTCGCGTGTTCTTTCCAGAGAGGAACCATATTTCAGCAGCCTACGAGCATGCCGAGAACAATGGCCTCCAGTTTGATGTTACTCGTATTTATGACATGAGCAATATACAGCAAGCACGATTTGGTCTCACTGAAGAGCAGTTCGAGGTTCTCAGGATGGCAGTCGAGCATGGCTATTTTGATATTCCTCGACAAATCCCGCAGGAACAGCTCGCCGAGAAGCTCAATATCTCTCATCAAGCAGTGTCTGAACGACTTCGTCGTGCGATCAAGGGACTTGCCGAGAATGCGGTATGCACAGAGGGAGGTGAGACCTCCCCCACTGGTAACGAATGCAAAATCTCATGATGGAACCGATACTGTGGCCACTCCTAGAGTGGTGGGAGGCGGTTAGACGCTACTGGATGGCCATACCCCAGTGACAACTATGAAGAGTTTCAGAAGAGCATTGATCTACTCCCGCTCGTTCGTCTTCCACTCGCCAGCCTCGCCCTCCCGAAACTCGCCCATCGCCTCCCGATCCCGCGGCCAGTAGGCGATAGCGACTGCTCCGGAGTAACACACTGCGAGCATCCCAACGATTATCCATCCAGGGACGGCAGCGATCGATGCCGTCGTAAGCCACTCCTCTGCAGGGACGAACGCCGTGATCCGGAACACCCAGGCGAGGACGAGGACCGTCAGCAAGGGGAGATAGATCCGACGCAGTCGGTTCGAGAGCGCCTCGAACGTCGTCACCTTCAGCGTCGGCCGCTGGTAGTCCTCACTGAGTTTGGCCCGCCAGTTCTCGTGTTCAACCCCTGTTTCGGGGTTGAGCGTGTTCGCGAGCAGGTTCCCCTGTATCAACCGAACTCGAGCACGATAGACGTCGTAGTCGCGATAGCGCCTCGCTTCGATGGAGAGGAACGTCCCGACCGCAAGGACACCGATCAAGATAATGTAGTGAGGGTTGTCTCCACTGGAGAACGCCCACGTCAGGATCGCCGCCATCACAGTGACACTCCAGGTCGTCGTCTGATCAAGTCGTGAGCGCCAGGTCGTCTCCCGATCGAGTTCACCACGGTACGTATCGCCCAACAAGGCGCCAAGCGTCGCCATATCATCGACCGCCCCGCCCACTTCATCAGTCGGTTCGTCCTCTGGAAGGGATGAGCCTGCCATACAGATACTCCGCCGATCAGTGATAAAACCATACGGGGGAATTATTTATATAAAATCTATCATATTGGGCTGATAACGACGTATTCAGCCCACCGATTTATTGTCCAAACCACGAGACCAGCCGTATGGATCGCCAGTCGGCCATCTCGCAAGCGAAGCTAGTCAAGAGCGTGTTCAGCGAGAAAAACGTCACGTTCCTCGCGGGGAGCATCGCCTACAGCGCGTTCGTCTCACTCGTCCCGTTGATCATGTTCGTGCTTCTCGTCGTCTCGTTCGGTGCTCCCGACCTTCAACAAGACGTGATCGAGGTCACGACCGACAGTGTTTCTCCATCGGTTGGTGGCGTCATCGAGGTGATGATCGAACAGCAGTCGGGCGCCGGTGCTGGATCGACTATCACTGCCTCCATTATCGGAGTCCTCACACTCGTTTGGGGTGCTCTCAAAGTGTTTCGGGGCATCGATACCGCGTTCTCGGAGATTTACGAGACGGTTGCTCAAGACTCGTTCACCGGTCAGATCAAAAAGGGGCTGTTGATGCTACTGACACTGACCCTTGGGATCGTTGCGATGGTTGCGGCAACCAGCGTTGTTGCGCTGTTTTCGTTCATCCCGTTCATTGGAGCCGTCGTCCCACTTTTGCTCGTCGTTGGTCTCATTGTGGCGTTCTTCCCGATGTACTATCTGTTTCCGGATATCGACGTCGAGCCACGGGACGTGCTTCCGGGGACGCTCGTCGGAGCCATCGGCTGGGCAGTCTTGCAGGTGCTGTTTCAGGTGTACGTCTCCCTGAGTGGTGATTCGAGTAATCTGATCGCGAGCATCCTCTTGTTAGTCACGTGGTTATATTTCAGCGGCGTTGTCCTCCTCCTGGGCGCGGTCGTGAACGCTGTCGTCATTGACCGGGCAAGCGATATCGTTCGCACTCCCGTTGAGCCGACGCTACTGGATTCAGAGATGAGTCGCGACGAACTCGCAGCGTATCTCCAGCAGCTCCAGACCGATCTTACCGGCCACTCTGGGGAGATCGGACAACCGGACGAAACGATGGTCGGACCCCGAACTACACCTCGAGAGTCGATTTCCGTTGCAGAGGGCGTTCGAGACGGCGAGGAAGAGACAACGCATGAGGTACGACTTAGGTGGCACTCGGAGAGGTCAACTCAACAGTCAGAGGAGACGTGAACGAGCCGTTTCAGACGATCAACCCACCCCTTTCCAAACGCCCATGTGGGAGTCCATCCTATCAGCACCCATGAGGCAGGTCGTCATCGTTGTGTTTGTTGCGGTGTTGTTACTGTTCGCTGGCTGTGCGGATAGCGCCGGCCAGAATGCGACAACCCAGACTGATGAGGGAGACACCAATACTCCTCCTGACTCTAACGAAACAAACGAGACGGAGGAGACAACCACGACTTCCACTCCTGCTGAGTCTGACGACAACGAATCCTCCAATCAGACGCCACCATCAGAGAATGAAACATCCTCTTCAGAGAACGAAACCGCTCCTTCGGACGAAGTCGATGGTGAACTCGAAATTCATCATATCGACGTGGGACAAGCCGATGCAACACTGATCATCGAACCCTCAGGGGAGACGATGCTCATCGATTCCGGTGACTGGCGACAAGGGGGCGAAGACGTCATTGCGTATCTCGAGGAGCAGAACGTAGAGCGAATCGATCATCTCGTCTCGACCCATGCGGACGCCGATCATATCGGCGGCCACGACGCGATCATCGAACACTACGAAACCGAACGAGAGGGGATCGGCGCCGTCTATGATTCGGGTGTAACTGCGACGAGCCAAACGTACGAGCGCTATCTCGATGCCATCGAGGCACACGACGTCGAGTTACTGACTGTCGACGAGGGCGATAGTTTTGCGTTCGGGGACGCGACTGTCGACGTCTTGAATCCACCAGCAGGCGACTCGGGATCGGACAAACAGTACAACAGCATCTCACTCACAATCGAGTTCGGGGAGTTCTCATATCTCACTACTGGTGATGCGGAGGCTGACGCCGAAGAACGGATGACCGACGAGTATGGGGCCGCACTCGAATCAGATGTGTATCAAGCAGGCCACCACGGCTCATCTACGTCCTCAACGCAGCCGTTCATGGATCAGGTCAACCCGGACGTAGCCATCATTTCGAGCGCCTACGACTCCCAGTACGGCCATCCCTCTGAGTCGGTTCTTGAGGAGTACGCTGCCCGAGAGATCGAGACGTATTGGACCGGCGTTCATGGAACGATCGTTCTCACGAGCGATGGAGCAGACTACACGCTCGAGACCGAACACGAGTTTTCGACTGACGCCGAGGATCTCCTCGAGGAGAAACCAGCTGAAGAATCCCAAGAGCAGATCGCACCCCCGATTCATATGGATGCACCACCAGTAACACCCTAATGAGTGAGACATACACCGCCACCCTGGATCGCATCGAAGATGGACAGATAGCAGTGCTGCTACTGGAAGAAGACGGCGAGACTGTCGAGCAATTGGATGTCAATATCGAACGACTTCCAGAGGATGGCCAACAGGAAGGAGCCGTTCTAGAAATTTCAGTAGAAGAGGGTTCCCTTCAGACCGCAGAATATCTGCCTGATGTGACCCAATCGCGGCGAGAATCCGCCCAAGACCGATTCGATCGTCTCTCCTCGGACTTCTCTGATCGAGAATGAGTGCACAATTTTGTGCGGCTACGGCCGTCGAGCAGGTATCTCTCTATCCCTGAAATGAAGTGGGGTGACAATTGGATGGGGCTTGCATGATAAAGCAATAATGATTAAGTTCCTTGTTGTCGTCTCGCGAGAGTGGAGGTTCAATCAATGAGTTCCAATCTACCCGATCCCCAAGAGGTCAACGTCGACGACCTACAGACCCTGATCGAGAACATGCCCGAAGAAAAACGCCAACAGCTGATGTCACAGCTCGATCTGGGCGATATGGGTGGCAGCAACATCGGACTGTAGTCCGACTCAAATCTTCCCAACAGCATTCTTCCGGTCGCTACGAGAGAGGGTGTAGCAGTGCGACTCAAGGACGTCTGAGAAATTGAGAGACCGTGTTTGCTATCGATCTTTCTTCGGTCCTCGCGTTTTGTCAGTCATCAGTAGGTCCAGATGAGTCAAACTCATCGTTCGGCCCAGTGTCCGGTTCGTTGTTGAGCTCCGAGACACTTCCCCGTGCGTTTGCGACCCATCGATCAATGTTCTCGGCGACGTAGTCTTTGCTTCCCCAGCCGACTCCGATCCCAATGCCGAGGGCAAGCGCTACACCCAGTGCACCGAAGAACGCTGTAACTGCTGCGGTGAAGAACGTTGTGAGGACGCCCGTCGCAAACCCGACTGTGTCGAGAGCGATCGTGATGGTAATGTAGTAGACGAATAACTTCACTCCGAGTCCAGCCAGCGACGTCAGGCGGCTCCGATCCGTATTCGCTACGATCTCCTCGAGACGGTCAGCGAGGAAGACACCCACGATCAGGACGAGGATGCCTCCAATCAGTGCCGGAATGAAGGCTGCAAAATCATTCAGTAACTCCGACAACGCAGGAATCTGGACGATGTCCGCCACGGCAAGTGCCGTGAGGAAATAAATGAAGTACTCGACGAGACTCCCGATCGCGTTACCAATCCCACCGGCGGAGCGAGTGATATTTTCGAGGGGAGTTCCCCGTGCGTACGTCGAGAACCCGAACCCATCGACGATCTGTGCGACGAGATCACCAACGGTCCGTCCAATGATAAATCCGATGACAAGGACGATCGCTGCCGAAAAGATGAGCGGTAGAAACGCCCCGATCTCCGAGAACAATTCCGATAACATCGAAATGCCCAGCACGTCCGCCGCCGCGAGTGCAGCGTAGAAATACACGATATACGCGATCAATGTGCCTATTGCGCTCGCGATTCCACCGTCTCGATCCACCGGCGTATTACGTGTATAGCTCGAAAGCCCAATTCCTTCAAGAACTCGAGTGACGATTCCCCCCAGGATGCGCCCGAGTATCCACCCGATCAGCAGGATGAGGAGTGCACCGACAATCGCCGGGATGAATCCGACGATATCCGCCACAGTGTCCTGAAGATAATCCGGGACTTGGATTTGCAACACGGTACGACTTACAAACGCGATTGGTGTTGGCAGTGGTATCATATCTTCTCCGTAACACCCACTTGTTAGGTTAACCTGTCGTGGGTGCAAATGGAACATCCATATCGACGATAGTAAAGACTATGCCAAAAAGTTATTATATACATTCTTCTCTCGTCACTATTCGTTCTGGAATACGCACGACTATATCGACATAAAGAGAGTCTTTGACCGAACGCTTGGAATGACGAACTTTCGACAGCTAACTCACAAACCGAAAATCCCTTCGTCAGTCGTCAGCAGTCGTCTCGATTGTACTGGTGTTTGAGACGGTAATATCTCCAGTGAGTTCGGTGTTGGGATACGGCATGTCGAGGCCCTCTTCGTCGAAACGCTCTTTGACTGCTTCGATAAAGCGAGCGCGAACGGGACCATAACTACTCTCGTCGGTGTCGATCCAGATCCGCCCTTGGAGTACGACCGCCGAGTCGCCCAGTTCGGTCACGGGAGCCGTTGGTACGGGGTCGGTCAGCACCCCATCCATACGCTTCGCTTCGTCGATAATTGCTTTGCGGGCTTGTTTGATATCGTCGTCATAGCCGATGCCGAAGTCGACCGAGATACGGCGTTCATCGTTTGCCTCGTTGTTAATCAATGCCGCATCCGCAAGGTCGCTATTGGGTACTGTAACAAGCTGGTTGTCGAACGTATCGAGTTTCGTTACTCGAAGTTGGACCTCTCGAACCACACCCGAGTTCCCGTCCCACTCAATCCAATCACCAGTTGTGAACGGCTTATCCTGAATAATAAATACGCCAGCGACGAAGTTCTCGATGAGGTCTTGTGCCGCAAAGCCAATCGCGAGTGCGAGGGCACCCGCTAACGTTGCAAACGCGGCCAGAACGACACCGAATCCAGCGACAGTCGCGGCTAATGCGACCGCTACAACAGCGACCACTACCCCGGTCGTACTCACAGCGAGGTCGATAAGCGTTTGATCGAAATCACGGTGTTCGAGTCCGCGTTCAACCGTTTGGGACATGAACGATTTCCCGATCCAATAAATGAGAGCGAACGCGACGACAAATAATACGACCGTCGTGACCGCGCTCACAAGCGGTGAAATATACTGTTCGGGATTGATGGACACTCCCTGCTGAAGCGGTAACATACCTATTTGGTGGGGATGTAAGGCGTTTATTTAAATTCTATGAAGTTTAGAAGTGTGCTTCATCTGTTTGGTCCCCGGGGTGACAATGTTGATAATGAGCACATCAAGACTTCAGCCTCTATAAGCGATCCTATAGGATGAATGAAGGAGGAAAAAGTCGGTTTAGTCAGGGTCTTCAGCCGGTGCAACCATATCGTCGATTTGGAGCACGAGGATGTTGTCCGTCTCGTCGATCCCATCAACGTGACCCTCGATTGTGAGCTTCGAGAGCGGCGTCGGACCAACGGTAACGCCGTCGTCCTCATGAAAATCGGTAATCGAGCCCTGAATATGGACTTCTGCGCGACAGAGATCGGGGTGGTGGACGCTCGAGAGGTCGATCTCCTCGACAATGACGTTTTCGACGTCTTCGTCCTCGTGTTTGAGTGGGACCGACTCGGGGTCGTTCATCTGCTGGATCTCGAGAGCCTCGTAGGCCGTTGCCGTCGGCTTGTAGCCGCCTTTCGGTCCGGGGACGCCCTCGACGAGCTGGAGCGCTTTCAGACTCTGCATCTGGTTGCGGATCGTGCCGGGATTCCGGTTGACCTCCTCGGCGATCTTCTCGCCTTTGATTGTGTCTTCGGATTCTCTGTGAAGGTTCGTCAGCGTGCGCAGGATCTTCTTCTGACTCGATGTAAGCTCGATCGAGGACATATGAGAAACCCCACTATAGATGCTGATAAAATTACCGGGTCTTTTGTCCCTACATGAGGAGAAACGGTACCTCACTCAGATCCAACTCTGCATTCCTCGGAGACAGTTGAAGAAAGTGCACCGTCCGCAGGATCCCATCTCCTAATCAGGACTGCGTTGCCAGCCATGCCACATCTAACCAGACAGGGAAGATTCACCTGCTCTTCGGTCGAACCTGGCATCTGAATCACTCACAATCACCCACCATTGAAACTCCCTCTCTTAGTTAGGTGACATGCTCCCACGACTGAAATCGTGGGCTTCCCACGCCCGCCAACGGGCGGTTCGTTGGTCTCTTCGGCTTTCCGGTCCGACGAACCGGTGGGAGTGCCACGCCCCCGTTACTCCTATCGCGCACGGGACTCGGAGTTACTTGGTTGTTTTGCGTCGGTCTGCGTTCCACGGGCTTACTTGTTTGATGAGGCAAACATCGAGTCAACTGCCAGTTTGTGGACTGTCGAGACGCGACGAGGGACCGTCGCATCGACGGACAAATATACGGGCGTGGGGCACTCAAACCTTCCGGTTTCGGCAGTTGGACAGTGTGCGGCGATTCATCCCACGACTGAAGTCGTGGGTTTTCTCGCCTAATTCGTATAATTCCGCATGTGTGTGACTCACATGCACGACCTGGTTTCCCTTCCAGAATGTTCCCATCAGGTTGTGCGACCTGCTAATGTGATTCCGATCGGGTCGCATCACCACTCCCGGCCCGGTCGGGTTCACACGTATTACGATCGGATTCCGGGATTAGATAGAGATTCTGTCGTGCATCTCGAATGTAGATGTCTTCCTCGACCAGACCTCTGGATTCGAGTCGCTGTAATGCATCGCGAACCGTGCGCTTCGAAAGGCGCGTCTCGTCAGTAAGTTCGTTTTGTGTTAATTCACCTTTATCTTTGAGCGCTATATAAACAAGTTTCGAACTCGGAGGTGAATCCTTTAACTCCTGCGTTAATTCTAGCATTTGGGTCAGTATAGTGTTCCTTTCCCATATCACTGCAAGTCAGTTTCGATCTCTGCGTGACGGAATACATAACGATTGATAGCCCAACCAGTGGTTCACCTGTCCAACTCGATCGAGGACATGTTCGCCCTGCAAGACCAGATCGTGGACTACGAACCCTAATTTCCCCAATACGGTGAGAAAATCTCAGCGTTCACGCCGGACTGAGTGTCAATGATGCCTTCGATCAACAGTCCCAGTAGTCGTTGGTCCTGATTCTATTAGTCCCCACCGGAACCGCCGACACGTTCGACCGTATCGAGAACGTTGATCCGACCAGCACCGAACTCGGGACTGCTCCGGCCCTGGACGAGGTCTGCCCCGTGGGCGATGATGTTCTCGACCTGATTGACTTTCAGACCGGGCTTAAGCTCTCGAACGAGTCCGACAAGGCCGGCGACCTGCGGGGCCGCCATTGACGTACCGGCCTTCCAGCCGTAGCTCGCTCCAGGAATGCTCGAGTAGACGAGGTTCGTCGGGTAGGGCCACTCGACATCGGCGGTGGGATCAACTGTCTTTGCCAGGGTTTCGTAGCCGCCGCCTGGCGCGCCAACCTCAATCGCGTTCGTGCCGTAGTTCGAGTAGAACGCGAGTTCATCGTTCGGCGTGGTCGCAGAGATAGTCATCACACCCTGGACGGTCCCCGGGACGTAGTGCCAGTTGTCACAGACCACATCGACTACTTCGCCATCGTCGTTCGTGATCTCCCGACAGGACTGTCCCTGTTGGAGGTTCGTCTCGTTGTTGCCCGCCGAGACCGTCAGGACTGTTCCACGCCGGGCGACGTCCTGCATGACCTTCTGGACCGCGACGCGAAGGCCGTCACTGTTGGCCTGTGATGGGTACGGTCCTGCGCCGAGACTGAAATTCGTTGCATCGGCGCCGATCTCCGCGGCATAATCTGCGCCGGCGAGGACGTCGGCGAACGAACTGCTGTCAGGGCCGAGCACCCGCACCGAAACGATTTCGGCATCGGGGGCGGTGCCAGTGATCCCGACGTCGCCGGTCGCTGCCGCGGTTCCCGCGACGTGTGTCGCGTGATCTCCGCCGGCCGGCCCCATGTGGGGGGCCTCCTCGCCGCCATTGATGAACGAGCGACTCAGCCCTTCGTTGAAGTTGCCTGCGAGGTCCGGATGAGTACCGTCGACACCGGTATCGGCGATGACGATTCTCGTATCATCGCCAGTCGCGTAGTGGTGAGCCTCGAAGGTGTCGGTGATTTCCTTGTCCCACTGGAGTTCAGTGAACGATGCTTGTTTGGTCGTGTGGTCCTCAGTGACCGGGTTAGCAAGTTCGACTTCGAAGTTCTCAGTGACGCCGCTAACGCCCCCGACGGATTTGAGGTCGCTCTCGGCGTCGGCAGGTCCCGAAACGATCGCTACGGAACCCCCCGCGAGTTCGCGGGTCACCGAAAAACCGGCCTTCTTGAGCTTTCGCCGCGAACCACCGGTGACAACATAGGTGGTTCCCGACTCCGCGCTTCCCGTACCAATGAAACCGATCGTGAGACCGGAGGCTGCGATTCCCTGTAATACTCGTCTCCGTGTGGATGTGTGCTCTGACATAGCTGCACATCTTCTCTGTGGATATGATTAATAAGAATTAGGGATGGTCAGGTTTTAGAGAGTCTAATCTGAACTATCAAGATGTCCGCACAAAGAAGAATCGATATAGCATACACTAGTAGTGGTAAGTAATAAGTGATGGTATTAATCCACAAATGGCTAAAATGTCGGTATCGACAATTGATTCCTCAGAAGGATTCCTAACTCCTTCGAATCGATCAGCGCGTTTGGACGGCCTACAGCACGTATATAGTACGTAGTCACGTAGAATCGATAGATAGTTTTTCTAATATTGAATGGTGGATAATCGAACATAAAGCAATAAAACCCTCGTATCTAAAATCTGAATATGAACGCCGAGTTTGAATCTGGTGATGAGGTCGAGATTGCATACGAATCGACGCGGTCAGGGAACACAGTTTCACGAACGGGAACAGTAGTCCAGGCCCCCGAAGGGGACGGGCAAACTGTACTTTTCGTCAGAACCGACGACACCCAACTCACTGGCGTTACATCCGACTACGTGTTCAGTGTCTCGACCGGAGAGAATGATCCTGACGCCGATGGCGAATCCCGTATCCAACGAACTGTGTCTCTCGGACCTCTCAAGTCCGTGAGAAGCCGATAGCCTAGTCGTCTTCAACAGTCAGTTCGAACTGCTCGTTTTCGGTGATAGCGTTGAGGACAACGCTGGTATTGGACTCGTTGATATCGGAATCGGCGAGCAAGGCCTTGATCTGGTCGTTCATCTCGTCCGTATCTCGAAACCGCCCGATAGCGATTACATCGTAGTCGCCTGTGACCTCGTAAACGTTGGTCATCTGCTCGAAGTCGCGTAGCCGATCAGTAATATCGGGAAGGGCCTCTCCTTCGACTTTGAGCTGGATGACTGCCGTGACGTCGAAGCCGAGCGTGTCATAATTGAGCCGAGGAATGAACCCCTGGATAACACCCTCCTCTTCGAGATCCGAAAGGTGATTTGAGACGGTCGTCACCGAGACGTCCAAGTCCTCGGAAAGACTCCGAAGGCTTGCCCGCCCGTCACCCAACAGGGCGTTCACAAGTTCCGCGTCGAGATTTTCGTACGTCATCGACCACGGGTATAACACCAGCCCACTATAATCTGACGAATGGTCACCCGAAAGAGATCTGGGGTAGGTACTCCCGAACATTGGAGGGTTGTGAGGTGTCCACAACGAAATCGTATACCGGGATCCGACCCTCCGAAACAATCGAACGGATAGGGTCAGTGAGCAGGCCCAATAACCGGGGTGGCCATGTCATCGATTCGAAGAATGAGGATATTGTTCATCTCGTCTTTTCTATCGATCGTTCTCTCATTCTTGAGTTTCGACAGCGGCGTCGGACCCACAGTCACGGCATCGGGGAAATATGCTTCTTCGAGTGTTGAGGCGCGGACAGTTGGCTGTCGTCTTTGATGGTGGTAGTCATCTCACCATGGCTGAGACGCTTCTGTAGGGTACGGACGGTCTCAGATGGGTCTTGAGAAGCGTTCGATGTAGAGGGGGCAACGTCAGTGTCAGTGGCCGCTAGATCGTCGATTTCACGCTCACCAGTTGTGAATGAGGACATCGCCTCATCCTCAGTCTCTCTCTCTCTCCAGGTTAGTTGCTTCGGGTAGCTCATCAGTATTCGAATCGAGGGTAGAAAACGAGTAATACCGAAGATTGCGGGCATCGGGCGTCCTTGAGCTGCGCCACCACACGGCAGTCGAGAGTCGATGGCAGTAGGAGACGAACCCTCTGGCACGCGTCACCCTGATTCCCGCATTATATCCAGATATATATGTGATATGGATACATACATCAGATGATAATTATTTTGGGAGAAGATATACTGAATACACAGCGCATATTGATCATCCAGTGTATCTGTATAATAACACGAATGTGGGGACTAAGGGCAAATAATCAGTCAAATTTCCCGACTTGTTCGCACCTATCGAATCGAAAGCAGTGTTATGACCTGATATCGGAGACAGGGGTTCGTCCGACACGATTCGGTGGCTTTTCATAGCCCCTACCGTACCGTCTGGAAACACGGTAACCGATATCACTGGTGGAAGGACTAATTGTTACCATCGATGAAAACATGATGTCAGTCTTGATATGAGTCGGACTAGACGAGGTAAGCGAGTGAGTTGCTAATGAGTGAATCGACAGCAGATGATGAAAGCGTCACGCGACCGGCTGACACAATGCGCGGGCGCGCTGGCGAGAGCCGGCTTAAAATATGGTTCCTTATCACTGCGAACCGCTGGCTCGTTACACTTGTTTTTTCGGGGATTGCATATGTGACGCTTCTTTCACTAATGATATTTGGACCAAGTTCGATCCGTAGGCTCCTTACGACGAGCGCGGTGACATCCCTGTTCTCGTCGGTTATCATTGCACTCATTACAAGTATTACCCTCGTACTTTCGATCTCCCAGTTCGTGCTCTCAGAGGAAATCGACACTCTCGGTAAGCAGCGAGACCAGATGCGAAATGAAACCGAGTTCCGCCGTGACGTAGAAGAAAAAGCAGGAATTGCGGTAAGTCCTTCAGAACCATCACGCTTTCTGAAGCTCCTCATCGAGTCGGCCGACGAGCACGCACGTGAGCTCAGAGACATCGTCACTGACGGGGATGAGGATCAATTCCAGGAGATCACGAGCTATGTCGACGGACTTTTAGAACACAGTCAAACCGTGAGTGACGATCTGACAAACGCTGATTTCGGTTCGTTTGGGGTACTTTTGCCCGTGCTCAACTACAACTATTCGTGGAAGATATTTGCTGCGCGCAATCTCCGATCGAAGTATTCTGACTCACTCTCTGCGGAGGCTGACCAAGCTTTCGAGGATTTAATCGAGTCGTTGCGATTTTTTGGCCCAGCGCGCGAATATTTCAAAACACTGTATGTGCAATGGGAAATCATCAACATTTCTCGGGCTGTTCTCTACGGTGCAATGCCCGCATTAGCTATTGCCGCCTATATGATGCTTGTATTTGATGCCTCGTTGTTGTTTGGTTCCACGTTGTATGGAGTTGATATCGCCTTCATGGTCGTTAGTGCAATGTACGTGATTACCCTCTCACCATTTGCTGTGGTGCTTGCATACGTTATCCGGGTACTCACGATCATTAAGCGAACCTTGGCGATCGGCCCCTTCGTACTCCGAGAAACGGAACATCTGGAATCAGCACGCTACGACGATTTGGCCGAAATTGAGGGCGAGAAAGAGTGATTCTATGAGACAAGGGGGCTATAACGGGTCTTGACGGCCAATATTATCGTGGGACCACTTCAATTAGAAGGGACTAACCATGGACAAGAGGACCGGGACGACGCTGCATACGACCATCCTTGTAACAGTCGCGGCCTTGGCAGCTTGGCTCTCCGGGCTACCAGCACTGTTTCCGAGCCTCGGCCCCTCGGCATTCGTCCTGGCGATGTTTCCTCGAAGTGAGGCCAGCAACGCCCAACGAGTGATCGGGGGCCACGCCATCGGTGTCGCCGCTGGACTCCTTGCCTATAGGCTATTCGGCGCGAACGGCTCAATGATCGTCGCTGCTGAGCCGGGCTCGATCGCCGGTCTTCGGCTCGCGGGAAGTGGGGTTATGGCGATCGCGCTCACCGTCGGCGGAATGCTTGCGGCCGACCTGCGCCACCCGCCAGCATGTGCGACGACGCTCATTGTTGCCCTTGGCCTACTCTCGGCGCCCTTGGACGGCGTCATGATCCTCACTGCGGTCGTGGTCATGGTCGTCATCCACCAGTTCCTACTATGGGCCGAGCTGATCGACGAGATCGGCCCCGAGACGTCATAGGATATACCTCTGTCAGAGTCGTATACCAGAGACCCGCGAGACGATGCTTGATTGTTCCAGAGCAAACCGACAGTAACATATCTCAGTCGCCAACGTCGCTCGTCTCGATGTCTTCTTGAGGAAGCTGTTGTTGGAGGACGAACGGGCCGAAATCAGCGGCCGTACGACGAGCGATTGTCGCGACCCGAAGGACGTAGAACAGTAAGACGGCGAACGGACTGAACAGGGCCGTTACTGTCGTGGCGACAATGAGAATGTAGATGGCGGAGTGTAACTCCAGTGCCAGCAGGTTGCGATAGGAGAGGATAACGAACGCGCCCCCCAAGAGCGTTGGGAAGCCGACGTACAGCAGGATCTTCGAGAGATCAGCGAGCTCTTGTTGCATGTACACCGTCTTGAAGTATTGGCGGGCAACGTGAATGTCTTGGAGCAGATCTTCTAAGCGATCAAGTTGGCGTCGGGCGGGCTCGGAAAGGCGGTGGCGATAGCCCGAGCGAAACTGACGGACCTCTTGGAGCTGCCAAGAATCGTTATAGTGGAGGATTACCGAGATAACAACGAACGAGCCGAACGTGGCGTCATCAAGGCGCTTGATCGCACGCTTATCACGGGACGCTGTGGTCTCTACATAGTCGACAACATCCCTATGGAGTTCGGGAGAAGCGTCCAAACAAATGTTCCGCAGGCCAAGAGCCGTCCGGCGCTTTGCCTCGATAAGGATTCGCAGGAATTCAGAAGGCTCGACCGGACTTGG
Organism: Saliphagus sp. LR7; assembly: GCF_003344565.1. NCBI lineage: Archaea > Methanobacteriati > Methanobacteriota > Halobacteria > Halobacteriales > Natrialbaceae > Saliphagus > Saliphagus sp. LR7. The sequence goes on from NZ_QPND01000025.1 coordinate 37,883, forward strand.
CTGGTAACCGGTGTGGTCCCCGACCGTCCGCCGGTACTCCTGGGAGGCTTCGAGACGTTCGTAAAAGGTACCGGTAGTACCGAACTCCTCGGAGAGGATAAGCTGATTGATCGCAAGTACCACGGTAATAAAGGGAAGCATGCCACCGATTAGGGCCCCCGAGAGTGCCGTGACATTATCTGCCTCAGTGGGTGTGATTAGCCCCTCGCGGATCATGAGGAGACAGACAACGAAGATGATACCGAGCAGGAGAAACGAAAGAACGCCCCTGTTACCGTGGAGGTAGAACCACTGTATAAAGGCAGTGAGGTACCCTTTTTCGCCGACAACAGGGTCCGGTTGGGACGCCGGAGCATTGTCAGTCTCGTCCATTGTGAAGGGTTTCGTGGCTCCCCTTGTAGTAGCTTCGCGATATCAGGACCGTCGGCCACCGTCGGCTCCCGAATATCGGCTGACCCCGAGATGATTGATACCGACCCACCTGCAAGTACATGGGCTCCGGGAAGCCAGCCTACTCAAGTTTCCATCGCCGAACAAGGCTTTCTCGCCCGGCTCCTCTCGGAGTCGGTCCATCCAACGCTTGTTAGTGGCGTAGATTGTTGATATCGTTTGCCGAACGGCCGAACAATTGGGGTCTGTTCGCGCGACTGTTCGGCCTAAAATAACTCTCCTCTATATAGAAACACCTCATATCTAGATTATAATTCAGTAACGTCGTAACCCACGAGGAAATGATCAGCCGCATACCTAATGACAGCGGGAATAAGCGACATTGATACTCACGGACATAAATACGTAAAGATATTTGGTGGATTGATGTTGTCGAGTGCAGCGAGCGCGGCATCCTGAAGTTCGTCCAGTGAGTCGAACAGGCGGTTACCGAGTACCTGATTGAGCTTCTTCCAGCAGTCCTCCGCGGGGTTCAGCTCCGGTGAACCCCGCGGCAG
>NZ_QPND01000026.1:0-35840 GCF_003344565.1 Saliphagus sp. LR7
GAGCTCGTCTCCAAGGCTGTTGACGACAAAATTAAGCAGGTGCTCTTCCTCTACCTCGTTGTCTGCTTGGGTTTGTTGCACGCACTCTCCAAGCAGACACTTACTCTAACCCGATGTGATCGACTGAAACTATGTCAACTCGTGGCTCCTCTGGGGGATCTTCACGAGCGACTATGGTGAAAATCTGCTGTTCAAGGGCGGCACGGCGCTGAGCAAACTGTACTTTCCGCAGTCGTGGCGCTTCTCCGAGGACCTCGACTTCGGTGTCACAGGCCAGTATCAGGGGTCAAAGAGAGAGTTGAGAGCGCTGCTCGATACGGTCGCCGATCGCTCCGGGATCAAGTTCTCGATTCGAGAGCACCACGAATCCCAGCAGGAGCACTACCCGACCCACTACGTCGACATCAGTATCCAGTACCGTGCCGTATTCGGCCACCCCAATACGACCAGCATCGACGTAATGGTCGACGAGCATGTCGCCTTCGACCCGGTTCAGCATACCCACGCGTACGAGGACATCCCCGAATTCAACCTCCACGCGTACAGCGTCGAGGAGATTTTCGCCGAAAAGCTCCGTGCGATCTACCAGCGCGGGGCTGCCCGTGACTACTATGACCTCTACCAACTACTCGAAACCGGTTCGGTCACCATTGACTTTGCCGACGTGGGGCCCGCATTCGAAGCGAAGTGCGAACACGACGGGCTCACCGTCGATCTGGCGACCGGGCTTCCGGAGGACCAGCAGGACGTAATTCGCCAGCAGTGGGACACAACGCTCCCAGATCTTACAGGAAATCCGCCAGCGTTCGAGACCGTCTGGGAACGATTGGATGCGGCAATTTCTCAACAGGGGTCGACGTAGTCAACGACGGTTATCAGTATTGCAGATCAACGTAGTTAGATTTGGAACTGAGGTCTTAACCAACGTTTCCCAGAAAGGGAATAATGTTGGTTAATAGAGCACAACCTGCTCGCAGCCGAAAAGACGCTCCAGCAGATCTACGAGACCATCCCCGACAAGCCCGAGAAGATGGTCAAATACGAGAACGCACCCGTCCAACGACGCGTGATCGGTCAAGCTCGGTGACGTCGAAATACAAAAGTCCAGTCAATCCGGACGAATAGGAGAATTTCGGTAACGAGACGTTGTTTTTCTATCAATTTGACACCCCGTCTTCGAAGTGAAAATCATTGAGCCACACCAACAAGGAAGAGAGACTAGACCGGTTTTCACATCGATGACGGGGAGGTACGGCCTAGTATTTACACTTCGATCATGGGGGGATGGTGTTTTTCGACATACATATTCAAGTTTATAGGAATTGCGACGGCTCTGTGTTACACATCGATGACGGGGGGTTCGTGCCAGATATACTTCGGTGCCGGTTCGAACCTATGTCCATTAGACCGTAGAATTTAGGCATTATATTGGCTACAGAGACTGAATAAACATCGACGGAGGTCAAACTTTTTAATGCTCCGGTGTACATGGGAAATATGGCCGGTAGTGATCAAGATGGGGCGGATCAATCCACGCTTGATGAAGGAACTAGTTCTACAGAGGGTGGACAGCAGATAGAAGCCGCCCGCAAGGATGCTGCCGGAGACGCGAGCTCGAATCAGGAATCTACTGAAGAGAGCACTCAGCGGTCAATCCGTGATATGCTCGACGATGAGGGGGGAGCATCAGTCTTCGTAAACCGTGACCTTGTCGAGCCAGACACGATTATCGATGAGGAGCGGATCGTCGGTCGTGACGACCAGCTTGAGTCCGTTGTTTCGTTTCTGAAGCCGACACTTCAAGGAAATCGGCCGCCGAATATGTTGCTGTACGGTCCCGCTGGAACAGGTAAGTCACTCATCATCGGGGCAGTCACACAGCAGATCATCGAACTCTGCCAATCAAAGGGCGAACGCTTCGGAGTTGTCGATATTAACTGTCAGCCGATCAATACTCTTGATCAGGCCGTCTACGAACTCGTCCAAACCGTTACCCAGGACATCGGTACGGAAATCGGCGTACCAGAAACAGGCGTGTCGACGAAGCGCAAGTACCGACGCCTGTACGAACTTATCAACGAACATTATGACTCTGTCATCTTTATTCTTGATGAGATTGACCTCTTGGTCGGCCGGCGCGAAAACGACGAACCCGCATACTCGAAACTTCTGTATCAGTTGTCACGAGCGAGCAACACCAACGAGATCGAAGGCCGCGTGTCCGTAGCAGCACTAACAAACGATCCAAAATTCATGGAAGACATCGATGGGCGTGCCGAGAGTTCATTCAACCCCCGTGATGTCTACTTTCCAGACTACGACGCGAATCAGTTGCGCAAAATTCTCCAAAATCGTCGTGATGCCTTCCGTCAAGATGCCCTCAAAGATGACGTAATTCCGCTCGTAGCAGCGTTCGCTGCGCAGAGTCATGGTGACGCACGAAAAGCTATCGACCTGTTCCGCGGGGCCGGGGACCTCGCAGACGAACGTGGAGATGAAGGAGTCACAGAGGACCACGTCCGAGAGTCCCAAGAAGAGATCGACAAAGACCGGTCGCTGAAACTCGTTGAGGGGCTCACAACACAAAAGAAAATTTCACTATATGCGACTGCAGCAGTTGCTCACTATTCGAACTGGACAGGCAGTTCCGTCCCAAGTCCGGTCGGATTCAAGGTCTACCAGTGGGTGACGAATGAACTCGATGCTGACCAGATGACCCGTGAAACGTACGTCAAATACGTCAAGGAACTCTCGACGTATGGGTTGATTTCGGCATCCCGAAAGAGCCGAGGACGAGGTGGCGGGATGTATATGGAATTCACGTTCACAGGTGACCCAGAAGCGATGATGACCCGGATTATCGATGACACTCGTCTTGAGGGTATAGCTGAGCAGGAGGAACTCCTCAGCTCAGTCGTAAACGCTCAGCTAAAAGAATTCCACAATCAGTGAAAGGTGTGGAGGCTCATTTTGGATTACACTCCCCCCGTGTTCGATGTGTAAAGCCGAGGTGACCGAGGTAAGGAGGTGAGAGAGGATCGAAGTCTCAGTCGACCGAGTTTAGAGACAAAAGACGTTCCACACCTTGTATTCCACTCAGGTTACACGAGAACCACCAGGATAGACAATCTCGTAACCCCCACCCCCCGTCATCGAAGTGTAAACAACGGGGGAGAGAGGAGATAATTTCACTAAGGGAAATGGTATACATCATCATAAGGACGTGAGATAGCCAAGAACACCCGGAAGAGGAGAAGAGAGGATGGACGTTTCAGAGATCACCGTCGTTCAGTTAGTCGAAGTTTTCTCCTCCTAACTTTCGTACTTGGTTCTAGTACGGTTTTGGTTGTGAAGGCTCATACATAAAACTTCGTCAGACAATATGCTTTTCTCATGAGTATGGAATTCTTGCTTCTGAATCCTCCTTCTCGGCGTCTACGGCCTTATCGGCAGTTTTGACCTTCTTATGTCGTTACCTTCTTCCTCATCTCATGATTTTACACATCGATGACGGGGGGAGGGAGTGCAGTCATAGCTCCTTCAATACACTTTTTGGTTGTCACTTCCCGGAAATCGGTATCTCGGTAGAACCCGCGTATCCGGACAAACAGGTGACGAGTATTCTCAGCTACCTCAGACACATCAGATACACAGGTGGGGAGAGATTCTGGCCCTACCCAAAGCATTGGCCTCAGATACTTCAGATACGATTGCAGCCTCAAAGCTGAACAAATCTGCGTTTAGTAACTCACCTCAGATATACCAGACAGGTCAGTCATGCCAGTTATTCACGTACGATCTATTGCTCAGTAATATCAGACACAACAGGTGAATCGGAACGATTGGGGGATTGGGCCACAGTCCGACCAGTCTTCTCATGTATTCCAGATACACCCCACTAAGTTTCCAGTATCGTAATCGGTCTCGATCAGAACTATCAGACACATCAGATACCACAGATACGTCTGACAAACAATTATATCAGGTGCCTCAGATACAATAGACACATGACACAGATCATCGCCATCTCGAATCAAGCAGGTGGGGTCGGGAAGACCACTACCACGATCAATCTCGGTGGTGCGCTCGCCAACGAAGGGCACGACGTTCTCTTAATCGATGCTGACCCGCAAGGAACCCTAACCGAGGGCACGGGATTTCGCGACCTCTACGACCAGAAGATTCCGTCACTCCACCAAGTGATGGTCGATCCTTCACGGACCGAAGAAATCAACGATATCGTCCAGCATCATGATGAATTCGATGTCATCCCAGCTAACAAGGCGATGGACGGCCTCAAGGACATGCTGGTCACACAGGTCGCGAACAGCGAGATGCGGCTCAAAATCGCTATCAACGAGCTCACGCACGACTACGACTTCATCCTTATAGACTGCCCACCTGATCTCAGTCAAATTCTGGACAACGCTCTCCTCGCGGCCGAGTCAGTTCTTATCCCTGTTGAGCCAACTCGGCGATCTATCCGCGCCATTGAGAAGATGAACGAGGAGATCGATTATCTTACGAATAGCTTCCCTGGTCAGATCAAGGCCATTGATATCCTCGGAATCGTCATAAACTCCGTCGAGAGCGTCCAGAACAACGATACCAAGCAGATGATCGAGTTCTTTAATGATGCACCATACGACGTATTTCAGGTTCCGAACCGAGTCGCTATCCGGCGTGCCTGGAATAGTGGTGTCTCCATCTTCACTCACGAGGATACCGCGAAAACCGAAGATGCTCGTGAGGCCTATACCGAAATCGCGGCAATGCTCGAACGCCATACGACAGAGGTGAAAGCATGAGCAGTGAGGATGACCAAGATGATCTTGACGAGCGAAAGGGCGAACTTTGGAGTATGGATGAGGTGAGAAGTGGCGGAGGTTCAGCGACAGCGGATCCCGAAGAGGCTGAGGTGAGGGAAGATACCTCAGTCCCACCCGGATCGGATGATGAAGCCAATTCCTCATACGATTCGGATACAGAAGATACAGTGGATGGAGCGTCTGCCACGACGGAATCCAAAATAAAAGATTCTTCAGATACGTCCGAGCCTTCAGACCTCTCAGATACCTCAGATACTGAAGACACATCTGTCAAAGTCGAGGAGGACCCGGCGTTGCAGGCTCACGGCGAAACCGTCCGACAGATGGCGATAGATGCAGAAAACAAGGGGCTCGCTGTTCGTGACCTCCACAACGTAAACGTCTATCTCTTCGAGAGCGTTTACCACGATATGCGGACGAAGTTCAAGGAACTTGATACAGAATATTATGCAGCTCACGGCGAAGATCTCTCCAAGAATAAGGATTTCTTCAATGCCGTCTTCCGGGCTGGTCTCGAGAGCCCGCAGCTGAAAGAAGAGCTCGAAATCGAGTAAGAACCCAATCTTCAGGACCCTCTGCTGGATTCCTTTTTTCAGAAACGATTGATACTGCTTTCGGCAAGTACACTTCGTAGGGATACCGTTGATCTGGCTGTCGCCTGGCTCAGAGAATATATCGAGTCGCTACGAATCGACGACCGTAAAGAGACCTTCCAAGTCGCCACGCATCTCCTCGCGGCGGTGCCCTCGCTTTTCCGCCTTCGAGAGGTAGTTATCGAGGACGACGTCGGCTGATTTCGATCCCTGTTCTTCTGCGATATCCTCGAACCGCTCAGCCACCCGTTTGACCGCGGCTCCATAGGCCGTATACCAGTATCGGCGCCCCATCTTCGGGGTTGGCGTCGATCCGTCAACGGTCACTCCTGCCTCCTCAGCGAGTTTTTGAAAGTGCCGGCGGGCGGTCTCAGTGGAGATGTGACCGGACTTTGAGGAGGATGATGGCAACAGGTAGCCGTTCCAGTCGCCGCCATGTTCGTCGTGGAGGGTATTGATTCGCGATTCGAGCTCCTCGACACCGACTAGCAACGCAACAGTCCCCGGCCCGTTCTTGCGTTCGTTCTCGCCAAAGTCGATGTACGGATCCGGACCCTCGGGATCATCCTCGTCGGGAGTCAGCGTGAGCTGGCGCGTATGGAGAGCACAGACCTCGCTCGGCCGGAGTCCCCATCCACAGACTCCACTGACGAGAAGGCGGTCAGCTGGCGTCTCAGCCGTCTTGTAGAGTGACTGAATCTGATCTGCCTCGAGTGCGGGATTGTCCCAGTCAGGCGTCGAATCCCATCCAAATCGCCGTTCGAGCCGTGTCGTTGGATCGTAATCGGCTTTCCCGAAGTCGACGCGGTGTTGGTAGAATTGCCGGACCTCCTGGACGTACTTGAGCCGTGATGCGTGCGTATTCAGCGTCTCGTCGAGTCGTCGCAGGACGTCGAATGTGTCCGCGACACGGGTTTTCTCCTCGGAACTGCCCTGCTCAGACTGGAGGGGAGAGAGCAGGTCATCGGTGTCGTTCACCTGCTGGTAGGTTTCGACATAGCGGCGAAGTACCGAGCGCCGAGTTGCGATTGTCGATTCAGCCCGCCCCTGTCGGTCCCTGAGCTCATGCAGGTAGGATTCGAGGGCCTGACGGGTGTCTTGATCGTCGACGAACGCGAACGGGCTCTCTTCGGTTCTGTCGTGTGGCGGAACGCCGATCTCATCGTAGAAGTCTCCGGGTGAGAGGTCGAAGGTCCGGGAGAGATGTGCGATAAAGCCTCGATAGCGGTCACTCAGCCAGGCATAGGTCGGTGTCTCGTGGTCGGGATCGAGGCCATCAGCCTGCATCTCTTGGGTGATTTCCTCGTGATAGAAGGCTTCGCAGTCCTCGAGGTCCATCGTGCTATAGCGTGGTGAGTCGGTGCTCGTGTCGGTGGACATTGATGACGTGGTGGTGTGAAGCCGAGTACTGTTGTATTCGAGCTTTGCAGGTGATCGGCGAAATCGCGTTACGGAAGGCGACTCGCTCCGTGTCTGTGTAATTCTAAGCCGGTTGTTCTCAGTGGTTAGAGGGTTAGCCTTGATTTACTTAACCTTTGTGTGGTGTGGTTTCCCAGTTCAGAAAACTACAACAACACAATATCGGCCCAACTAATAACTCCAGATAATAAACCATATGATGGTATATCGACTGCCGGAGCTTCCTTGATCAAATATATGCGAATTCTAAAGATATATTGCGGAGTAGTACGTAGGAAGAGCTATGGCCGACTTCGACCCCACTCCACCGGCAGAGGCCGTCGACGAGGTCCGACACCGCTGGCACGAGAGTACTGACACGTTCGGCCGTGTCTATGATACCATCCTCGGAATTACAGACCCAACGCCCTACTCCGAAATCGCGGAGATCGCGGACTGTTCTCCGAACGCAGCGAAAAAGCACTTAGAACGTCTTGCAGAAATGGGCATCGTGCGCGCCGATCGCGAAAGCCGTCCCGCTCGGTACGAACGCAACGATGGCTACCTCGAGTGGCAGGAGGCGAGTCGCCTCGCACAAGAACTGAGCCTCGAGGAGATTATCGAACGCGTCCGGCGACTTGAAGATCGTCAAGACGAGTTCGAGGAGCGGTTCGAGACAACGGATCCAGCGTCGGTATCGGTATTCGATCAGGACGATCATGACTTAATTCACGAGCGGATGGACGCCATCAGCGAGTGGCAGTCCATCGACCGGGATATTCGCCTGTACGACCTCGCACGCCAGCTCGTCCAAAACGATGGCCACCTCCTGCCAGCGTAGATGAGTCCGTCACCAGATGACGAGCCAGCATCGACAGGCCCACCCGATCGACAGACTCTCCGCTTTCTCGAACGTATCCTCGCAGACGAATCAGTGGTCACCACAACCGAGTTCGAACCCGACAGCTACGAGCCGACCCTTCTCCGCGCACTGGTTGATGTGGGCCGATATCCGCCCGCAATCGAGACTACCCGTTTGGATATTCGCTGGTTCACGAGCGGAGACTTCTCGATGCACTATATCGAAACCCGTGCAAACGGAGACCAGTGGGAGTGTCGATGGGACCGCCACCCTAATTCACACAACGCACGCCTCCATTTCCATCAGCCGCCAACCGGTGACAAAGTTGAGGATCTCACAGTCTCGTCAGTGCACCCATTGGATATCGTGTCACTGGTACTCGCTGCGATCGAACAACGAATCACGCAACACTGGTGAATCGACGAATCCTGATAAGCAACTTCTTCCCGAATTGGGCCTATTTCTTCGGCCGACATGGTGGACCCAGCCGGTGCGGGCTTATAATCTGCCTGCTCGACTGTGGTTGAGGGTAAACAAGTTGATCAACACCTCGCATTGGCTATTGGTAATCTCTATTGGCATTTCACCCTCACAACGTGTCCCCTTCTCATCTTTTGAGAAAAGACAGCACGAACACAGTTCTGAGATTGTGTTACAAGCGTATTATTGTAATTGACTCTGGATTGCTACGCTAGTGTCGTTCACAGATATGGCCCTCAGTCAGCCTGATTCATACCACTTGTGAATCTAAACTCGAAACAGGAGTTCTGCCCGGGTGTACTCTCAAAATCCCAATGATTCATGTGAATATGGAGGTGTGAAATCTCTCAGACCCGATTTCATAGAGGCACCTCTTCGTGAGACAGTTGGTCACCAAGAGGATGAATCTCGTCCTGGAGATGCTTTCTGGGCGTACGAACGGATGTCTATAGAACCACTCTCAGTTCTTGGTCGTGTTCTTCGGATCAACGGGCGCGATGTACTTGTTTTTCCACGAGTTGCCCTCCCGCCACTGCCAGTAATAATACTCGTAGCCGGGCTTCGTCTCTTTGATCGTGATGTACGCACCACTGGTGGCTACGCCTTTGTACTCCTGAGGATCGGTCGAAATTCTGCGTTCTCTGAGATGGAACTCTTCATCGATAGGGATCATCCTGAACGCCGGCTTCTGAGAACGAATACTATTCCGATCCATGCCAGAGCCATTCCTATATAAAGAAGAAAAGCGGCACCCAAGAGAGGCAGAAGACCCTCCATGTCTCCTGCTTGTGCTGCTGTTGAGATCGTCACAAAGGGGTTTTCCAAAGTAAAGTGAAGGAGAATGAACGTTACCCCCAAAGCGAACACTCCTGGAAGAATCAGTAGAGGTGGAGTTGTTGATACTTCATTGGGGTTCTCTATCATACGCCATAACTGTTAGATGTCACCACTTAACACTATCTATTGCTTTCTAAACTTATTTATCGTATTTAACAGTGTCACCGAGTGTGGATGAGGAGGCTACAACTCTCCAAGCGGCACAGACCGAGTGCCTCGGCGTCAAGCCCGGGGGTTCCTGATTTTGATGGTGAGCCGAGAGGGTGTGGTCCGCTCGCCGCAGCCGTTTTCGAGGATTGTGAGCTCGGCTGTGTCCGCCTCAGCAAGGGCAATCGCGCTGTTGGTTGTTCCCAGATCGATTCCGATTGCAGGTGTGTCACTGATGGATTTAGTGGTGAGGGGGGTGTCAGCTAGTCGTGTTTTTTGGATCAACAGGTGCGATGTATTGGTTCTCCCAGGAATCCTCTCCAGATCTCCATTGCCAGTAATAATATTTATAGCCAGGTTTCGTTTCCTTAATCGTAATATAGGCTCCGCTAGCAGTGACGTCGTCGTAGTCGGCCGGATCGGTCGAGATTCCACGTGCTTCGAGTTCGGCCTGTTCGTCGTCGCTAATCGACTCGCGTTTTCGCGCTTCGGCGAGTTCTTGTTCGCGTTTGGCACGCTTCCAGCGAGCGAGCTCACGAGCGTACGCACTTACTTCATCGAGCCGGTCGGGAGACTGACGTTCGAGTGGGTTGAGGAGTGTCTTTGGGAGGTCCGGTGGTTCTGGTTTGTCTTCGGCCATCGTCTTCGTAGTTACCCCACGAGGTCTAGATCTATAGTTGTTGTGGGGTAACTCTCTTGGAGCCTTTTCTCTCTGGCGAACACTTATGTAGAGTAATATAAGATATGCCTGTATGTATCGACGGCGGCTCCTCACCGTCTCAGGTGCGTTGCTCGCCGGTTTGGGAGACCACGTAACGCTTACGGACGAACTCAACGGCGACCCTACAGTTACATCGAGCCTCTGGTATTCCATGGACACACGGCTCGTGGAGGCAGCCCGCGAATGAGTCGATCTTCAGACCGAATCAAAGCACGATACGACAATCCCGACAACTACTCGGGGCGATTCCCGCCGGACTGGGAGGCACGCCGCAAGAGAGTGTACCGACGCGACGACTGGACGTGCCAGAACTGCGGGCGAAAGAGTGGCCCCCACGCTGGAAACGAGGGTGAAGAACTCCATGCCCATCATATCCAAGAGTACGCCAACGGGGGGTCGAACAGCCTGTCGAACCTCGAGACGCTGTGCGGACCGTGCCACCAGAACAGCCACGATCACGATATCTTCCGGGACGACGGCCCGCGCGTGTATGGGATCGGGGCGCTGCGAGCGAGCCCGCGAGGAGTTGTTGCCGCGGTCGTGTTCGCAGTGTGGGTTGGATTGCTTGCCCGCCTATTTGCCTGGGGTGCAGGGACAGGACAAGGGACGCTTGAGGACGAGGCGGTCTGGATCGGCCTGCCAGCTGGGGTAGCGGTACTCTGCGTGTTGTTGTTCCCGTTCTACAGTACGGTACTCCTGGGGCTAGTTGCGGCAGGGTCCACTGTACTGATATTCCAAGGATTCGGGCTGAGCCCCCAGTTACTGGCGATGGTGCTGGTGGTGTGGCCGCCGGTTTTGATCGGGGCGTGGGCGTTCCTCCGAGGCCACCTCCGATCATGGTGGTCGTGAGTTACAATATTGGGGGAAATTTTATTACCGATAGATATCGAGTATTATAGAACAGGTAAAGCGAGCCAATGGCACTCACAACGTATATTCCAGGGATGGCAGCTGGCCGGACACTGCGCAATATGGTCGTATTCGTACTGTACCTCGTCTGCTTCCCACTGGTGCCGGTGGTTCTCGCGCTCGCCGTGTTCTCGAACTACAACAGAGTGGCAGATCGGCTCGCACGGCGCAACACGCCCGGATTCTCTCCCGGCGGAGGGGTGATGCCGGCAGCAGTGACGTTTTTCGCCCTCACAGTGGTGGTCCTGCTGGTCGTAAGCCTCGGTGTCGCGCCGTTCATGGTGCTCGGGGATGCGGGTGGCTCTGACAGTCCAGCTGAGAATGATACCGAGGGTGACGCCGACGAACTATCAGTTGACCAGGGAGCGAATGAGACGGACGGTCTCGATAATCAGGGGTTTGGTGGGGACTCGTTCCTTGGTGATAGTGAAGGAGGTGCAGAGGAGAATCTATCAGAAAGTGAAAGAGAGGAAAATACCCATGAGATGTTCCAAGAACTACTGACTAACAATGGGTATGAAATCACAAATGGGTCGATGGAGGATGGTATTATCTCTCTGGAGTATCGGACGTATGCAGAAGATCGGGAGGAACTATTTGATGAAATATTTGACCTCTCTGCACAGTATATAGCATTTGAGGATATTCTTCAAAATGAGATGGCAGACGAGTATGAGGGCGCGTTCGTAGAGCAAACGGAGGGACTTCACGTCACAATCATAGATTACGAAGGCGAGGAGCAAGGATCTTATTCCATTGAAGGAGAGTGGGCACGGGATCTATATTCAGGAGACATGTCCAATGAGGAATTTCAGGATCGGATTGAGGGGACCATAGAAATTTCCGACGGTTTTGAGGAAGACGACAACGGTAACGACAGCAGCAACTAACGATGGTCGAGAAATACCTGGCAGACCAGAGTCGCCTGTCACGGCGTAGTTGGCTCTTGGGAGCTGGGACCCTCATAATCCTGAGTGGAACGGTGGGATGCCTCGGACTTGGAGATGACGATGAGGAGGCTGGGGAACCGGAGAATGAGACGGATGGCAACGGGTCGGAAGACACATCGACCCAACCAAATGGTGAGAGGAATGAAACCACCGACACCGAATCACTAGACGCCAACCAAAGCAACGATACTGGATCGGACGACGCCGAGGTGAGCGAACCTGAAGATAATGACAGCTCGATACTCGACGAAGAACTCAACGACAACGAATCGGATGACGGTGATGAGAACGACTCCGAAGGCGATCAAGCAGATTTAGACAACGAATCGGACGGCAACGAGACACAGAAGAACGATACGGCTGAGGAAGCCCAAGAAAATCTGGACAACGACAGCACCGACAACAGCAGCAATGAGTCGAGTGACGGCGACAAGAACGCCTCCGAAAGCAATCAAGACGAGTCTGAGGGGGAGAGGGAGTTCGAGCAGATCATTATCGAGGCGTTGTCCTATCAGGTTGACTACCCTGCTGATTGGGAGATGGTCGAGACGGACGAGAGTATCCCGGTTATAATCGCTAACTCCAACGAAACTGCATGGCTCTGGATCGATATCAGGGAAACCTCTCTCGATCTTGAGGGGGATATCACCAACTACCGACAGAATTTCGAGCCCAACCCAGATTTTGAAATCCATGAAGACGAGCCGATGACACTCGCGAGCGGTGAGGATGGCCATCGGTTCGTCATCGAGGTGACTGAGAGCCCAGAGAATCCACTTTTCGCTCACGAACTCTTGGCGAATGAGCATGGAAACGAGTACTTGACTTCCGTCCAGGTTTCGCGACCAGAATACGACGAGGAGTACGCTGAGTTGGCAGAAGAAATCCTTGCGTCAGTTACTCTTCGCTAACACATGACACCTGTTTCCAGAAAGGATGTCAGTCTGAGTTGACGATAACGTTTTGAAGATTATCGATGCCCACGCCACCAACGAGGCGACGAAGGCCAGCCTCCCAGCCGACAGTGTTGATCTCGATGTCGTGGGCCTCGAGGGAGTTTGTGTACGGCGAGACGTAGATCGCATCCGTGTTTTCGTGGAGCGTGATTGTTGAGTTCTCGACGACGGCTGGGCCGGCCGGTGCCGATCCGCCTTCCCCGCGCGTCCCGAAGCCGTACGTCCCTCCAGCCCCGCCGCCCTCGGCATACGAGATCTCGACTTCACAGTTGCGCACGAGCTGCGGGCCATCTTGGAGTAGGATTCCACGCGGGTTGATGTAGACACCCTCCGGCTTCTCATCGATCAGGACGTGGCAGTTTTCAATGACGGAGCCTGGATACGGCCCGTTGAGGGCTTCCTCTTTGTCGTCGGTTCCATCCAGCCATTCAACGGGTTCCCAATCATTGCCTCCATTGTTCCGAATCTGGGACCCACCGCCGTTCCAAACGGTGCACCCCGAGACGATCTTTCGACCGGTGCCCCCCCGAGGGTAGACCGTGTTATCGGGCCAGGGTCCACAGACCATGTTGCGGATCACGGTCGTCCCCTGTTGATTGGGATGGCCCGTAAACCCCGTCGATCCCCAGCTTTGCCCGAAATCGGGATGCTCAGGTCCCTCATCGAACCGGCGCTCTGTTCGGGTATTGATCGTATCGATATAATGGAGCCCGCCGCCGCGCATATCGATCGAGTCAACGAGAGCGACCGAGTCGGGAGTGGCGCTCGCGACGCGCAAATTGGCAAATGATCCGAGTGAATGAGTCCCGTGGAAGACGATATTCCGGATCTCAGCCTGTCCATCGATGAACGCATTGAGGCCCTGCATTCCCGCGTTTTCATGCCATCCCCAGTCGAAAATGAGGCCGCCGAAGACGAGATCGCCATGTGGGTTCGTTGGGGTCCCGATACGGAACATCATCGTAGAGCCGGTATACTCGCCCCGATCGACAGTGTGTCTATTGATTGCTTTGACCTCACCATGCCGAATAGTCGCGTTCTGGCCGATTAACCCAACGTTCGAGGTACTCGTCCGTCGGAAGGGGCGATTCATCTTGTATTCGCCTTCCGGGAGTAGGATCAGCCGGTCGTTGTGCCAGGCTTGTCTGAGAGGGCCATCGATCGGCTGTTCGCCCGATGGGTCCGCACCGAAATCGCCGACGAGATTGACGACCTCGGAAAACTGCTGTGCATAGTCTTCGGGAGAGATTACAGGTGAGACGTCTCCGCCCTCCATTGTGCGATACCTTTGCCTACCCTGTTGCATTTGGTCGCCACAGCCTGCGAGGATTGCTGTCCCTGTGGTAGCCCCGATCCCGGCTAAGAGTTTTCGACGAGTCAGTGTGGAGGGTTTCACACGGTGTCTCCTCTTAGTTTGAAGAGACTCCACTGCTATATTCTTTATACTTGTTTATGATTTCTTATAAAACGACGCAAAACTAATAGCTAATGGAAGAAGTGCTAAATATGAAATACTGTATATACTTAATTATGGGGCGTAATTTTGAAATACTTTAAAGAAATTCTAAGATATGTTGAATTAGTAAAATAGACTGAAATTCGCCCAAAATTATTTATACAATTGACTAGAGTGGCTCTTGTATGGCTTCGGATAACAATTGCCATGGGAAATTAACCCAAGCAACGAAACGTGCCCTGGTTGGCCAGAGTGTCGCAATAGCTCAGATCTCGGTATTCGTCGCAGCGGTGGTGATCTTGATCCAGCCAGTTATTGCCCAGTCAGCGCTCGAGGAAGCTAGTAGTGTTGCTTGTTCGGGCGCGCTCGGACAGGCCATATTCCTCTTCTTTGGGTTGCTGACGTTGGTCCTCATCCTGATCGGATTGGCTCAAGTTGCGATCGGCTTCTTGGGAACTGGCCGTGGCAGTGGTCGCCGAGGCGAGCGCAACACGGTTGTCAATGGCGTAATTACGCTCATCGGGGGCTTGTTCCTCGGGTCGATGGGCGCAGTCCTTGACTATCTCGGTGTTAACCTCGACAGCTGCCTCGAGGGCGGCGAGATACTGGTTGTCATGCCATTCCTGTTCTGATTATCGGGCATGGGATCCCAGCTACCAATCGATACACGATGGATACTGATAGCGATTTTGGGTCTCGGACTGCTGAGTATCCCGTTACTTGGTGGTGTGGGTGTCGCCGAGGCCCAAGAGAATGAGAGCAATGAATCGGACGATGATGGATTCGGTGCGGAGCCCGATGGCAGCTCGAACATCTCGATCGACTATGGTGGCGGAGATTCTGAAGACGTGGTGGTCGAAGACACTGGTGAGGAAGAAGATGACTCAAATGAGAATGCATCTGAGGAGGATGGAGGTGGTGGAGATACCCCCTCTTTTCGAGAGAATGCCGAAAATTATAGAGATGAGTTCCTCAGTCAAGGCCGGGACTTTGCTGAAGAAAATGTTCCGGGGGCTGAAAGACTCGGTAACATCTACGACACGGCGAAAGCCGCAGAGGAAACAATAACGGGCGGAGCCGATGCAGTACATTCGCCAGGCGAGTGGGCTCACTCTGTGGCGGTGTATTTCACCACGGCAGCACTCAACGAGTTGATTGCGCTTATCAACGCGTTGCACGCGTATGCTATCCAAGTTCCCGCACCTGGTGAGGCGACAGATCCCTCGACTTGGACCGAACCTGAGAGTGGGTTCTGGCAGACCGTTTATTCGGTGATGTCGTGGCCGCTTGTCCTCGGTATCATGTGGCTCATCACGCAGTTCGGCATTTCGTTTTCTTATGATAGCGCCGAAAAGAGACGGCGATCGTGGAAGCGGGTCGGGTTTGCAGGGCTGATGATATTTGGGACGTTCGTGTTCTTCCCCGGTTTACTGCATCTATTTGCCGAACTGGCTGAAGAAATCTATCCCGATGGTGAGCAGTTCATCAGCGTCGACGGCGCCGTTCGATTCGGGCTTGGAGTGATTGTGTTGGCTGTCTTAGTCTTCTTCAAGGGGATCATCGTCATCGCAGCCTTAGTCGCGATCATCGCAATGAACTTTCTGACGTATGTCGTGGGGCTGTTTTGGCCTCTGATGTGGGCTGCATGGGCGTCTCACGGTCAAGCTCGTGCTTACGGCAGCTTTGGGTTGTTCATCTTTGGGGGTATTCTGGCACTCTCGATCATCCAATCGATCATCTTACGATTCCTCATATTCCTCCCGCTGGGCGAATCGGTCGCGGGAACTGCCGGCTCGATCGTGTTAATCGCGTTCGGGGTCGGTTTCGCACTCGCATATCTTCCGTGGAAGTTCCTTCAGAAGGCCCAGCTCGCCGCATCGATCAAGATGGGAAGGGAGCAAACGGAAAAAGCGTTGGATCGAACAGTCCATCAAGCACCGGGAGAAGTCAAACGCATCGCCTCCGACTTCTATGATCGCGGGTCTGGCGAACAAACGACGCTCGATCAATATTCCACTGGTAGCGGGTGGACCAGTGGGATCCGCGATCGGTTTGGCAGGAGTAGTGGGGGATCCAGCACGGATAGTGGTGGCTCTGGCGACGATGGGTCACCCGGGTCTAGTACGGGTGGTGGCGGGGGCTCGTCGTCACGTAGCGGGTCTTCCGGCGGGAGCACCGGGCAGTCAGTCGAGACGAGCAACACGGACCAGGATAGTGTCGACCCGATTGATACTGATTATGAGCATCAAACGTTCGACGAAATGGAGAAGGAACGCATCGATCGGATACTGAACTCCTAACCACCCAACCCAATGTCAACCCAATCAACGGTAAGCGGCTCAGAGGAAACGAATCGAGATCCAGCACAGTTGGCGCTTCCGTACGTCGACTCATCAATCAAAATCCAGGGGTACGCCCTCAAACATCTTCTCTACGGCGCACCCGGGGGATTTGTCTTCTTTTTCGGGATTTTTAGCTCGCCGTTCACGAGTGGATCCGGGCTGTTCTGGACGACGGCGGCGATCGGGATTCCGCTGGCATTGATTGGGATCCTGATCTCGGCGACGACGGATTATGAAACAACGACCGGGCTGGACCGCGCCCGTGCGGGCCTTCGATCAGTTGTCCTTCGCTGGCAGTATCCACGAGATCACGTTGAGTCGTCGATCGAACCGATCCACGGTGTCAAGCGCATCTTCGCGAACGGATTTGCTGAGATGGAGGATGGCCGGTATGTCGCGATTGTGCGTGTAGATGGTCGGCATACTGAACGGCAGTCTCCTTCAGCGGCGAACGAGATGGTCAAAGACCTCACGCTCGCTATCCGCCGCGAGATGGATGGCCCGTTCGATTTCTTCATGACGACATTTGATACCGACGTCGACGAGATTACGGACAAGTACCGCGAGCAATACCATAGTGACCGGTTCGGTGGTGACGAGTGGGTCATCGCCCGAGAGTTGTTGAGAGATTACGTCCAATTCGAGAAGGAGGAGGCCGAAGGATGGGATGCTCGCGATCTTCGTTCGTATATTGTCGTTGAGGTCGACCCCTTCGATCTCGATGACCGATTCCAGGAGAATGACGGCTCACTGTTTTCGCTCAGGAGTGGTGGGTCCTCGAATGTTCGCCAGCGCAAGCAGATGCGGCGTCGATTGCGGGATCGGGTCGCCTCGGCGAAGGCCGTCGCGGGCTCGGTAAGCGGCTGTTCGGGAGAGCTGATTGGCCCCGCGGAACACGCGGTCCTCCTGGCGAAATACTGGGCCGGAGTCGAACACCGTGCGTTTAGCGACGAATCAGCGTCGCAGACGGCGAACCTTTCGGTGTGGCCTGATATCAAATCGGCCGAATCGGGTGCTCACGAGCACGAGCAGGCGAAGAAGGAGAGTCACCGACCGGGAGCGGTCGACGCACATCTTGATGAGCAGGCTCGAACCAACGTGGAGGCAACCACCGCAGAAGAAGACCTCGGCGAAGAGGCCGATGGGCAGCTATCGCTCGATGCGGTTGCAGGCATCGATGAGGTTGAAGTCGCGGGCGATGGCGGAGCGACCGGGGTGGAGCCGACGGACAGCGTTGTCACTCAACTGCTCCAATCACCCGCTGAAGCTGGACCTGCCGAGGATGTGATCGACGACTCGGAGACAGCATCAGAGACGACCACGCTTGCTCGGATTCGAGAAGGGTTGTTCCATCCGTTGGGCAACTCGGAGACGGACGGTGATCGTGGTGTAGACTCTTCGCCCTTGCAGGATGCCCTTTCTCCGAGGACTGTCGACGTCCACGACGATTATGTCGAGGTCGGCGATCAGTACGCACGGACGTACTGGCTGACTGGGTGGCGCAAACGCCCGCCATCAAATATCTTCAAAGCGTTGCAGACGCTCGGTGGGGTTGATTTCGATTTCCGCATCCGCGCACGCCCGGTCGACAAGGCTGACGCGATCGAGCGACTCAAACCACGGATTCAGGATATTGATGCGGATATCAGTGATCGGCAGGAGGTTGACGATATCGAGTCGTCGGTGATGACCGAGGACGTCCACTACTACCAGGCGATGTATCGGCTCCTCAAACAGACGACAGTCCGGCCGTTCGAGCTCAACGGCTATCTCACTGTCCGGGCCGGATCGAAGCGAGCACTCGATCTGGCCGAAGAACAGATCGAACAGGGGTACGAATCCCCGGAGACGCTAACCCTTGATGTCGCGAAACGCCGAGCACTCGAGGAGGCTGAAGAGCCAGTGTTGAACGCGGTCGAGGACACGCCTGCGGAACTGTCCGCGATATCGTCATCGCGAGCCGACGAACTGTTCAAATCGGGCGCTCCGGGTGCTCGCGACCAGTACAATGAGCAATCGTGGAAAGACCACTATACAATGGTGTGCGATGGGGCGCTCGGTGCCCTGTTCCCATTTGCCCGGTCGAACGTTCAAGACGAGGATGGGGTGGAGTACGGTCGCTCGGAACATCACGGACAGAAGATCGTCGCGAGCCAGTTCGAACGAGGCGGGGCCGGGCATAAGCTCACATTAGCGGACTCGGGGTCGGGGAAGACATACCATGCAGGCAAGCAGGCACTGCGCTGGTGGCTTGGTGAGGAGGATCGGACGGTCGTGTTGCTCGATACGATGGGCGACTTTTACCAGCATACGGAGGCAGTCAACGGGAACCGAATCGTCGTCGACGGGAATACGACCATCAACCCGCTGCTGATCCAGGAAACGCCCGAGACGGTGATGGCAACCAAAGACGTCGATCCGTTCGGGATGGCCCGCGATTCGGCCGTGAGATGGGTTCTTTCGATCATCAAGGCGCAGGGCGGCGACCCGGATGATTTCAAACACCTCGTCAGCGAGATCGTCACGGAAACTTACCGCGAGGCGGGAATCTACCCCGGTCAGCCGGAGACCCACGGCCGGGAGAGTCCGACGATGGACGACTTTATCGAGCAGACGACGGCGATGCTCGAGAACCCCACCGAGTACACCCTTTCGGGCCATAATATCGAAGGAGAGGAGGTCAAACAGGAGGTGCGGCAGTTCCTCCGCAAGCTGGTCGGCTTCAAGAAGCACGGGCGCTACCAGCACTTGATCGGGGAGAGCGAAGTGACCCTCGAGGAGGGCGAAGTCAACTACCTGGACTTGCAGCAGATCGAAGCACTGGGTACGGCAGACAAGTCGACGATGCTCCAACTCCTGTTGCGCAACGTCTACGAGATGGTCAAGCGCGCACCTGGAGAGACGATTTTCGTCATCGACGAGGCGCACTACCTTTTGCACAGCGAGGAGATGTTGCCCTGGCTCCAGCAGGCTGCACGCCACTGGCGGCACTACGACGCGGGGCTGTGGTTCCTCTCGCATCGTGCAGACGAATTCATTAGCGGGAACGACGACGAAGCAGGCCACAAAGATGCAATTCGAGGGCAGTGTACGACCACCGAGTTCTTCCGGTTAAAGGACCTCGATCGGTCGGTCGCTGACGCGTTCGGGCTAAACGAGAGCCAGTATAACTTCGTCACCAGCGAGGCAGTGACGGGAGAGGCCGACGTTGGGTATACGACTGGCATCGTCGGATTCAGCGATGAACAAGAATGGTATACGTTCCGCGTGTCCTCTGGAAATTTCGAGGATGCGTTGTTGAGTTACGACCCGGAAACGCACGGCGCATTCCACCACTACATGCGTGCTCACGTGAGCGACACCGAAGCCTTGGATCGGGCATTCGGAATCTCGGGCCCCGACGCGAACAGCGATGAGCAGGTGGCAGACGAGGGCGAGGAGACTGTTAGTCAGTCATCCGACGCCCGAGCTGACGAGAGCAAAGACGAAGAGGGCGGTGAGGCGGAGGGCGAACACGATACCAAGGACACAAGCGACGGCCCAGGTCCCCTTGAGTCAGCTCTGGCAGCAATCCACGAAGAGCGAGATCAGAAGGACACGACGGCGAAAACAGACTCTGAAGCGAACAACGAGGCTAGAGCCGAAAGGGCCGACAGCGACACTACGGATGTGGACGATGAGGCTGAAGAAGACACTCGTGCCGAGGATAAAGTCGGAGATGATGAAGACCAGGAGGCCGAACCTGCAGAGTCTGAAGAGGAATGGGATGACGAGGCCACTGAAGACGACAGCGAGGATGTCGTCGAGGAGGCGCCAGAAAAAGAAGCGGACATTGAAGACGAGAGCCAAGTGGTCACGACGATTACTGGGATTGGAGAGTCCTACAGCAGTCAGCTCCGTGAGGCGGGGATCGAAACCGTTGACGACCTCGCGGCGGCGGATCGTGAATCCCTCGAGGAGCAGACGCTCATCGCCTCGACGCTTCTGGAGAAGTGGATCGATGCTGCTCGCGAGCGATCCAACACTGACAGCGACGATCAGTCAATCTCCAGCGCCAGTTCATCAGACGAAGCTGAGGCGGTGGAGGGGGTGTCCGATGACGACTAAAACCGCCGTCTGGACGAGACGCCGTTCATCAACTCGACAACACGAGGTGATTCATCCATGACTGGTTCCGCAGATGACGACCGATCGAACCCAGACCGCACAACGACTAACACCAACACCGAGTCTGAAACCGACTTCGAGAGTGATGGAGATCTCGGTCGGGAGCGAATGGGGACAGACGAGGCTCTGTGGCGAGTGTTGCGTGAGAGATACAGGGCTGCGTTTCACACTGATCGCTCGCGTGCTGACCCAGATCGTTCGACGTCGGGGCGAGGAATCAACTTTGGGACCGACCCGCATACTGGCGAGGTTGTTCGTGTTGATCCGTTCAGTCGACAGGGGGGTGAGAACAACTCACATATCCTGACAATCGGCGATGAGAAGTCGGGGAAGACGACTGGTGTTGCACGGGCGGCAGCTGAGTGGCTCGATGGTGATTCTTCTCGGACAGTTGTTATTTGTTATACTGGCGGAAGCCCATCACGGAGTATCGACTATCGTGGTATCACCGAATTGTACGAAGGACGGTATCTCTGGCCGGGGGTGGGTCGGTCGTTGTACACCCGCCTTGCGCTGCCGCTCAGTTCGGTTCTCGGGGTTCGACGCCTCGAATCGTTTGTCAGTCCGATTCCGGCTCGGTGGCGCTTCACTACTGGTGAGTGTGAGCCACGGGTGATTCATATTGACATCGCTCCCCGGCCCAGAGGGCTCACTGGGATCGCTATCGGTAAGTGGCTCATGAGTAAGCTGCGACGGACGTTCCGGAACACCAGTGGGGAGACACTGGTCATAATGGATGACGCGAATGACTTTCTGTTGAACTCGTCGCTTGAACTCCCGTTGCGCAGACTGCTTGATCAAGTGCCTACCTCGAAGACGGTGTTCTGGCTTGTGGCCGAGCCCCAGGCTGTTGCGACTATCGAGAACAGAGCCATCCACATGAGTCAAATCGTGCGGTTGTGTGGGACGATCCAGGCATTCCGTTCGGCACGCGTCCCACCAGCAGCATTAGAGTTCATCGGGTTCGAAGAACACGATGCTGCACGAGCTGGACTTCTCACCGACCCAACACCCAGAGACCCTACTATAGAGTGCCTTCTCGCATTGCCAGGAGCGGAGGGAATCTCGAGACAGTATCACCAATGGCGGGAGTTGTCAGTCGAGATCACTCCGCGTGAACGGACTATCCTCGACTATCGGCACTCTGACGACGGGCCGCTTGCCGACTATTTGCAAGAGCAGCGTCGCCACCACGACGCTCCCTCCGCCGATGAGGTGAAAGAAACATGAGCAATCCACCAGTCGACGACCGATCGACCCCAGACCGCACGACCGTTGACACCAACATCGAATCCGGGTCGAAGACTGACCCGTCCGACGAAGACGACACAGAGCACGAGTCAGCGACTGACGACGAACCTGTGGATGGGGTTGGCGACACTGCTCAGCTCGGATGGATCGTTGAGGAAGATACCGATATCGCAGCGGTTGACGAGCTAAACGTCCAGTGGACTGGAAGCCCGCTGATCCGGGGTGGGCTCTGGGCGTACGCAGCCGCGGTCCTTGTCGTCGGGCTTGCAGTCGCACTCGCAACCACCAGCATCGCTGGCTACTCAACCGGGCCGAACCTCGTTGGGCTCGCGCCGGTCGAGATCGGGCTGATAGTGGACACCGCAGTGATCCCGCTGTGGTGGCTTAGCGTGATCCCGCTTCTCATAGGCCTCACGGGTGTCACGATCGGAGCACTTCCGGCCGTCCGAGCGCTTCGGACCGACTACGTTCTTACTACTGAGAAACTCTACGTTCGGAAATGGAGCATCCGAAAGGATGGATTCACCGAACTCTCACTCGAGCGGGTTGTCGACACGGCCTGCCAGCAATCGATCATCGGTCGGCTGCTCTCATATGGAACTGTCACGTTCAGCACGCTCATATCAAATATCCCAGAAGTATACTGCCGAGGGATTCCGGATCCGACCGCGGTTCACGGTATCGTCCTCGACCTCGAGGCTGGTACTGAGTCCCCCCTCGATCGCAAACAGGAGTACGTGCGGGTCGTCCCGTCGACAGGCGAACGCGCCCCAGCGGATATCGTTAGCCAGATCAGTACGTTGCATAATCTCGATCGCAAGGGTGGCTCTCGTTGGCAGCGACTGAATCCGTTTTCCAATTCCGACCCGCTGACGTTCGAGTTCACCATCTACAGCAATGGGACTGACGCACCGATCGAGTTCTACTATACGACTGATCAACACTTCGGGACGCTCTACGACCGTCTCAAAGCCGTCTATCCAGAGACGGTCGAACTTGAACGGGTGACGGTCGATCTCGCCGAAAAACTCGTCACTCCCCAGCAGTATACGTACGAGGAGTTCGAGACCGCGCTCGCGAACGGCACGGTCCAGTGTACACCCGAGGAAGCCGATGCACTCGCTCGCGTCCACGGCAATGGGGATCAGCCAGCCGCCGCTGACGGCGGCGTGATCAGTGGCTATGGCAGCGGTAACGACACTGATACAGGGGCGCGGACACCCGGGAGCGACACGCCCCTGGGAAAGCAGCTCCCGCGTGTCGATCTTGATGCGTTGCGCGCTAGAGAGGACGCGGAAAACCGCGATCAGGGGTCACTCACGTTCGGCCTCGAGACGCCCGTTGATACCGGTGAGGGCGTTCTCGCCCGACCCCACCCGGACGAAGTCGAACCGTATAGTCTGCGATGGACAGGCAGCGGCGACCCGATGACACCGATCAGGCGCTTCAACGAGGATTTGGGCGACGAGGACTTCACGAAAGACTTCTCGCATGCGCCGCTGACAGTGCTGATTGACCACTTCGCAGCGACCGACCATCCGATCGTCTTTCAAGCCGCCTTCAACGGTGAGCCGGATGCGACTCATCGTGGGAACAAACAAATCGAACTGATCGAAGGCGAGCGCGAGACGTGGGGACAGAAAATTAGTCGGGGCCTCAACGACGCAATCAATGACGCCATCTATGGCCCCGAACCCGAAGAGGAGCGCCGCCGCCGGGAATCTCAACCGATCTCGAAAGCCGATCAGGATTACATCGAGAAGCTTGACGCTGAGGATTGGAGCCATAGGTTCACGGTCAACCTGCGAGCGGTGACCGTCCCGCCGAAATCAGCCAGCAGCGATACATCTGAACTCAAACAGTCGCTCCGAACCATTAGCACGGTGTTTGACCCCCTGGAAGGAGAGTTCTACTCGATCGAGAGCGAGAACCTGTACGACAAAGGGTTGGTTGCCCGCCGCAGCCAGACGTACTCGCGGCGCTGTTTCAATCGGCTTCTCGATCGCGACGTGGTGACCGGCAAGCGTCTCGGTCGCTCGACGCCTGATCTCCATCTCGATCCGAACGAACTCTGTAACACGATCATCGTGCCGAGTACCGAACATCTCACTGATGAGGCCACTAAGGAAACCCACGCGAATCCCGAAAGTCGGACCACCCTTCCCGGTCTAGATGCTGCTCAGCGCCGCCAGTACACGACGGGGATGGCACTTGGCGAGGACCCCACCAGTTCCGTTGATGGCCCGCTTCGATTACCGCCAGCTCTCCAGACGCGCCACTGGCTCATTTGCGCGACGACTGGGGCGGGGAAAAGCCAACTCGTCAACCGGATGTTACTCTCGCTCACCGAGACGACGCCGGGGCCGAACATCCTCTTCGAGCCGAAAGGCGACGGGATGTGTACTAACTACCTGATGGGCCACTACAAGAAGTACGGGAGCCTCGAGGACGTCTACTACTTCCGCGAGCCCGAAATACTCCCAGCGGTCTCGTTTTTCGACCTCCGGCCCGCGCTTGAGGCCGGCTACGATCGGGAGACGGCAGTCAAGGAGAAGGCCGACCACTTCCACGCGCTGATGCGGATGATCATGGGGTCGGAGCGTCACGAACAGGCGTTCGTCGCGAACGAAGTCCTGACGTTCCTCATCCATGCGCTGTTCGATCCCGTTCACGGTGACGACGTGTTCGGATTCGACGACCTGGTCAAGGCTGCAACGCGCATGCAGCAGAATCGAGAACTGCCAGACATTTCGGATATCAATCAGGACATCCACGGGTCGTTAGCCAATCAGTTCAACAAAGAGGATCACCAGTTCCACACGACGATGAGTGCGGTGCTCAATCGACTCAACCGACTGAAAGAGGATCGTCACCTCCACTGGATGCTGCGACACAAACCCGGTCGGGATGCGGGTGGGGACCGCCTCTACGGGTTCCACGACCAGGACGTTCATTTCGATTTCCGTGATCTCCTCGACGAAGACGTGACGGTGTTGTTCGATATCGGGGATCTCACGCTCGACGCCCAGCGTGGGTTGACGACCGTCCTATTGAGTAACCTGTGGCATTCGATTCAGCACCGACGGCAGCCGTCGTCGGAGCACGTGGTAAACGTCATTCTCGAGGAGGCAGCACCGTTCATCGCGACCGAACTGGTTGCTGACCAGTTACTCCCGAAAGGCCGGTCGTCGGGGTTGAGCATGGGATTCGTAATGCAGTATCCCGAACAGGTCCGGAGCTGGGATGATGGGAACGGGGCGTACGAGGAACTACTGACGGAGGTGCATACGAAGCTCGTAGGCGATATCTCAATCACGGATCGGTTTGCGAAAACGTTCACCCACGACGACCTATCGGTTGAAGACGTTCGCAATCGGAATAACCGAATCGCGTCGGGCGAGTGGTTCACGAAGCTCGCGAGCCCACAGTTCGGCGAGGAGCGACCAGCACCACTGACATTGCACTCGTTGCCGATCATCAGCGGCCATCCCGAGAGCGACGATCCGCTGTCGGAGGCCGAACAGAAACGGTTCGACGAGGAAATCCTGCCGGAGGTCATCGAACGGACTGACGAGGAGTACGGCCTCGACGTGCCGACCCACGAGGACACACTCGAGTGGTCACCGTGGGACGATTCTGGAATCGAACGCAGTGCTGGATCACCGCCAGCACCGGATGCGGGGTCAGAAGCAACGCCGGGAGCAAACCCAGAGTCTGAGCCAGAGCAAGCAGGGACACCGGGACTCGATCCAGAGCAGGGTCCTGAGTCGGACACGCAGCCAGCTTCGTCGACGGCCGAAGACGCAAACGATGAGACGGACGATCCTCCCGACCAGGCGACGTTCGAGGAGATCGAAGACGGCGACTCGAGAGCAGACACCGAGAGCGACGGCGAGTCGCCGAACGAGGCGGCGGGGAGTTCGTTCTTCGGCGGTCACGAAGAGGCGACGGACACTAGACCGATTGATGACGAGACGCTTCGAGCACGGGGCCTTTCTCGTGATGACGCAACGTTCCTGAAACGCGTTCTGGATGCAATGAACCGGCAGTTAGATGATTACTCTCTGTTAAATGGGATGGACGAGCTCAAAGAGGGGCTTGATGGGCTCGATACCCCTGTCTTGATCGAACAGAACCTTCTCGAGAAATCGAAAGTCGACCGGCGGCCATATTACACAGTGCTTCCGGAGGGGCGGGAACTGCTTGGCGAGACGCTCACGGCTGAAGCCGGGACAGGCGATCTCGGAGAAAAGACGCCTCACAAGGTTGGTGTCGAACTGCTGTTTCAGTGGCTGAGTGAGCAAGAGGACGTCGAGCGCGCTGAGCGGTATTACCAGCAGGATCCCGAAACGATATTCGACGTCGCTGGATTCGACGCTGATGACAATCTCATCTGGGTTGGTGAGGTCGAAATGACGTCGAATAATCCGCCCGCAGTAGCAGATGATTACGATAAGATGGCTGCTGTCGATGCCGACGCAGTGTGGGCGTTCCCCTTGCGTGATGATGCTCGAGACATCGTTAACCTGCTCGCCGATCACGATCGGGTTGCGGGCCGAATACGAGGACGGGAAGCACGTTCGCTTGCACAAATCCAAGAGAGAGTCGACGAATTGGACGCAGATGGTCTGACGACCGTCCAAACGTTCCGGCGGATCGAAACCCAACTCGAAGAATGAGGCTCGTCGAGTTACTCCGACCCCTCAGTTCGGAGCGGTGCGGTGGTTCGGCGTCTATCTCCCAAGACATGCCATTCGCCGGGTACGGGATACCGATAAGAGAACCATGACGTGGAGAGAAGCGACCCGAGACGAGATTTACGCCTACTACGACCAGGAGTTCCCCGAATACACGGATCAGCTTCCATCGTTCATCACAGCGACCGGACCGAAAGAGTTCGGCCTCAGCTTTCGGGATCGCCACCCGATCCGCAAAGACGACCGCCCCGACCGAGGCTTTATCCGCCGAGCGACGTGGCGGACGGACTCAACTGGCGGGCGGCGAGCACAAAATTTCGACGGGTTTGAGGACGTTCTGTCGTTCTTTCAAGCCCCCGCACGCAACGATCCCTTCGGTGACAGCAAGTACGCACTCGCAGATCCCGATCTTCTCGTGAAATCCGATCCCGTGTCAGCAGGGGTTTACTACGGGTTGGACAACTGGGAGCGACCCTGGGTGATCGCCGTCGACATCGACGCGAAAGATATCGCCGCAGTACGGGCCGAACGAGAACTCGAGGACGCCGAAATCGATGCCGATCAGGACGATCGCTCCCGCACCGAGGTACTGCTCGCAGAATCGGGCATCAAAGCGGCCGATCCCGATGGCTATCCCTATGCGTTCGAGGACCTCGAGCGTGTCATCGAGTACGGCTTTGAAACGCGCGATATCTTCGAAACTGAGTTCAACGCCGACGAAACGATGGTCGTCTACTCCGGGCAAGGCGTCCACGTCTACCTCCTGGATGACGATCCCGAACACGACTACGATGAACAGAGTCGCGAGGTGCTCAACGACTTTCTGATCGAGCGCTACGAGATCCCAATCGATCCCGTCGTGACTGCCGACCGAAGCCGGCTGCTTCGCGTCCCCTACTCGTTGCATGCGGAGGTGTGTCGGATCGTTCAACCGATCGACAGCCCCGCGTTCGATCCACAGGCCGACGCCCGACCGCAGTTCCTTGAGTGATCACAATGGTTGACCTACGGAACTCCGAACGAGACGCCTACCTGGTCGCCGCCGTCCCAACCGAGTACACGACCGGCGAGATCGTTCAACTGTTCGCCCGTGGCTATGATCGCTATCTCGTCGACGACGAACCCGATCCCGAGACGGTGCTGTCACACGTCGAGCGGTTCGTAACCGGTGCGTTTGAACCAGCCCAACGCGAACGAACGCTCGAACGGTCGTTCGTCGATCAGCCTGCAACGCTCGTCCTAGTCGCGACCATTGGGACGATCTGTGTGATGGAGCACACCCGTTTCGAAAACACGCCCGTTCGGCGCAATCAGGTCATCCACCACATCCGCGAACTGTTCGCGAACAACCTCATCTCACTCATCCGCGAGTACGACGACCCCACGCTCTACCAAGACATTGCCGAAACCATCTACGGGAAACCACCCAGCGAAGACGGGCCACACCCAGGGCGGGTCTGTACTGACGTCACGACGATGCCCGATTTCGACACTGAGGAGTTCGACGAGGACACTCTCTACATCGAGATTCCGATGGCAGCTGCCTCACGGGCCTGTCTCACTCGGACAACCGACGAAGCAACCAGTGCCGAGGAAACGGGCGAAATCAGGACACAGCTCGCGAACAACAGCCTCTACATCCCGATCGAAGACTTCGAGGAGGACTACCAGGAGTACGCCGAAACCGGGTTCGCCCGCTTACGCTCGGCCCAAGAAGACGAACTGGGCGAGGACGAACGCAGTTGGCTGACAACCAATGAAACTGCGATCAGCGACCGGATCGAACGGGCCATTCGCGGCGGTCACTACGAGAAGCTCTGGCAGAATTGGAATCAGGGACAGCGTCTCGTGCGGCTCCTGCGATCCGCGATCAGCGCCAGTCCAAACACCCAGGTCGGTGAGTTTCACACCTCGAGGGAACTCTACGGCGCTCTCGAAGCGTACGAGCCCGAGACTAACGGCGAGGAAGCACAACTGCAGCAGTTCACCAGTCCGCGAACGGTCGGAAACACCCTCGCGAATAACGAGTCCCACAAATCGATTACGATCGACCGGAGTGGCCGAGTCAACACCTACCAGATCGCCCACTCGAGTAGTGGAGCACGCCCGATCGAAGTCGACGAGCTCGAAGATCTGTTCGAACTGCCGTGTCTGGCGGCCCTGGATGAACGCCTGCACGAAGAGAAACCCGTTCGGAAAGACCTCTTCAACATCGTCCGGATGGTGATGTGGCTCCCTCAGTATCAAGATGCATCTCTCGAGGAAACTATCGATGATCTCCAGAATCTTTTCAGCCGCTGGCCGTGGCATGATCCCGAAATCACCGAGTACCAGATCAAATATGAAGCCCGTCGCGGAGAGCGTGGGATTGGTCCTGAGGGCACAACACCGCTTCCGATGAACTGCGATAACGACGACATGCAACGGTACTGTATCGGACAAGACCAGTGCCCCTATACGATCTATGGGAGCCTCCCGTTTCCCGACGATATGTACGATCAGCTAGATGGAAACGACGGCTGGTTTTGAGACGCTTTTCCCCACTCCTTTCGCTGCAAAAACGGATCGAATATCATCCGAAAAGAGAAATATCTTTCACTTACTAAGACCACGATTTATACGGATGCAATACCGGAGAAATCGGGACACTTTCTCAGTCCTATTGACCACTCTTTGAAGCAGTCTAGTCTGATCTATGAGCGGCCATTCCACCAATTCTACCTCTTTAGAGTAAAATAATAATATCCTATAATAATGGATTGACTATATCCCGTCGCGCGTTTTCTGAGCGTTATACCAGGGAAATTTTGGACTTGAGGGGTTTTAGACCGATAACTGGCTTAAAAATTGATCTTCAAAAAATATTTTTCTGTTGTTATTACTCTGGCTAAAGTGGCTATTTCAGCAGCTTCGCCCCCTCGTCGCGCGTTTTTAGCTTCTTTCCACGATTAGCCGGTTTCGTCGCGCGTATTGAAACGGCCTTAGAAACGCGCGACGGGCCTTTACTCCATTCTGAATCCGTTAAACCGGTTTTGCATACCGGAAAATCGTCCAAAGGATAAGGGGGGTATGCAGAAATAGAGGTGTGCGCGACGGGGTGTAAACAGCGGAGGGTGGGAGAGGAGGAGGAAAGAGGATGTATCAGAATTCGTAAGAAGATGTGGAGGGGGAGGGTGGGGAGAGATAGGGTGGTCGGAGAGAGGCTGAGATGAATGGGGGAAAGAGAGTCGGTGGTGAGCTGGGGGAAGAGGATAATCAGGGTGAGGGTGAGGTGGGGGTGGAGGGAGCCATCTCACTGGAGAAGAGACAGGGTGAAGAGGACGACAGAAACGAGGGGGGTTAGCGGTGAATGTATCAGATAGCATAGAACGGAGAGAAGGGAAGGGTAGAGGGGGAGACTAGGGGTGGCACAGCGGGTGAGAGAGTGGGTGGGTGCCGGGCTCGAGGGGCGCAGGGTGAAGGGTAGGCTCGAGGAGTACGGGTGGGGAGAGGGGCAGGCACGAGAAATAGGGTTGGGAGGTGCTCGAGGAATGCGCTTCGAGGCGGGGCTGGTGAGATCGCAGGCTGTTGGATGAACACTTGCACGCTGGTGTTGTTCGTCCCCCGAGAGGGGTAGAGGGATCATGAGTTGGAGTGATCGGCACGAGTCAGACGACGAATCGGAGGACGAAACCGAGAGTGCGCTGGGCGACGAGTTCGACAAGTGGGTTCGGGAGGGAGACAAGCCAGGACCGGACGGTCGGAAGCAGTCCAACCCGGACGACGTCACGAGGGGTCGGGAGCCACGACCACGAGGCGTGGCAGACGAGCCACTGCAGATGACGCAGTGTCCGCGCTGTGACTGCCGGGAGTTCGTCTCGAAGAAACTCGTCTACGAGGAGTTCCACTACAGCGAGGGCGGTGAGCTCGAGCATCATCAGAATCGGGTTCGTGCAGAGTTCGAGTACACGTGCATTGGCTGCAACAAGCGGTTCCACGAACTGCCTCAGGGGGCTCGAGGGTACTACTCGGAGGTAGCCGTCCTCAAGCAGGACCTGCAGCGGGCAATCCAGGTGCAAGTGCGGTCATGGCTCGACTCGGTTAGCGATCGACTCCGAGGACTCTTCTCGAGAGGCGAATAGGGGAGACGACTAGCGAAGACGAGTAACGACCAGCCAACAGCGGCGTCACGAGCCCAGGGGGTCCGCTCGAGGCGTCAACATCTGGTGGATCGGAGCGGGACACTACAGCGTGGCAATCAGTCGGTGCCGGTGGACTCATTTCACGAGCTGCTCAGCACCAATACCGCACAGTACCGCCATCCCACGAACCCCCACCCACCTCCAGGGTCCGGGCTGCCCATCTCGCTCACTGTGTTCGCTCGCTGCGCTGCCGGGCTTTCCCCATTGTGTGGTCGTAGAGCTGCGAACGTACCGATGGACTGATACAGCCTGTATATCCAAACCGAATCAATGGAAGACATCCCGCAACCGTCACCTGATTCGTACTCAGTCGGCGACCGGGTGCGGATCTACATCGGTTCTGACGATCTTGATTCTCGATACCACGGTGTAGTCTGCGAGATTATCGGAGTTATCACCGACGACCTCGATTCGGAAACCGGTCGATCTATAGATGCCTACTCGTACTCACTCCGAGACGTACAAACAGACCAAGAACTGCCAATTTCGTTTCGGCACCATGACTTAGTACCGGCTGATGATGACCAGTAGCTCACCTGTACGTACTACCGAGACTGATACCGAGTCAGGGATAACGGACTCCACCGGAGCCGCCGTCGTGAGTGAGGTTATTCGTCGTCGGGCTCAGGGTCGTTATCCTCTCCACGAACGAACGCGGGTTCCGCTGTCGCAGTGGACTGTTCGTGTTCTGGGGTTGGCCCTTCGAGAAGGGCGCCGAAGTCGTCGACCTCGTCGTACTGCTCTTGGTAGATCAAGGCAGCTTTCCCGTCTGGGGTGACCTCGTACAGCCCAGAACGTTCCGCTGGTCCGATTTTCCGAACGAGGCCGTAATCCTCGAGTACGGGCAGCCGCGTGTTGATGTTCTTTCGACTCTTCCCCGTGTGTGATTGCAGGTTGGTCGCGACGTTGCGGCCTTTCTCTTCGAGTGCTTCCAGGATCAGGAAGTCCGTTGGTTGTCTGAGTTTCATGCAATTAGGTTAACACTCAATGCTACATATCTCTTCTGGCTAGACACGTCCAGGGGTATCGGTCGGCTGAACCTCTCTCCTCAGACCGTTGTACTCGCTACTCGTTGTCGCCATTTGACCGTGCCTCGAGATGCTCTTGTTCCCATTCGTAGCGGGCTTGGAGCTTCTCGTACCCCTCACCAGTAATTGCGTAGTAGTTCGTCCGCCCGTCGAGTTCCCCCTTTTCGATATATCCTTCGTCGACGAGATCGTCCAGATTCGGGTAGAGTCGTCCGTGGAGGACCGAGCGATCCTGCTCGTTTTCGACTACGCTCATGATCTCACTCCCACTCGGCGTCTCCATTCCACTGAGGACGACTAACAGGTCGCGCTGGAATCCGGTCAGTTCAACTAACATACACCCCGCTCGTTCCTCCACCACTAAATACGCTTGAGTTCGTCCGAAACAGGAGACCGGATTTCATGGACTCCCTGAGCCCTCAGCATTCATCTGATCAAATCACCCCCTCTATGGAGCAGCACGGAGTCGTCTGAGGCTGCTACTTGCTGTCGACCCTGGGTGTTCATCCGTGAGAAAGGCTTAATACACTATCCATAGAACATGGATTGTGATGTCTGCCGAAAACCACGTCTCTCGCCCACCGGACCCAGAAGAGACGTTCAACGATCTCCTCTCGTATGCCGAGCTCCTTACGACGCCACAGCTTGCTCGGCTCTATATTCATGTGTTGAAGCATGGGCCAGTCACGATCAACGACCTCAAAGACGATCTCGAGATGGCCCATTCAACGACCTACAAGTACGTTGGACAACTCGAGGAGATGGGCATCGTTAGACGAGACGAAGACGAGACTCCCACCACAGTCATCGCGACACCACTCACGCTCGAGATGGACGGGCCCGATGGTGAACTCCTCGCGACTCCAGCCATGATCGACGCAATTGGGCGGCAACTCGAAAACGACGATATCCGGGTCTTCATCGATCGGCAGGGAGTCGCCAAACTCGCTGCAGCTGTTCATTATACCCGCCGCATCATGGATGGGGAACTCTCCCAGCGAACTGCTGCAACCAAACTCGATGTCCATCCAGTCGAGGGAATGACCGTCTTCACTGCGCTGCAGGACGTTCTCGAGGAGGCAGCGACATACGATCCC
This sequence comes from Saliphagus sp. LR7, assembly GCF_003344565.1. Taxonomy (NCBI): domain Archaea; kingdom Methanobacteriati; phylum Methanobacteriota; class Halobacteria; order Halobacteriales; family Natrialbaceae; genus Saliphagus; species Saliphagus sp. LR7. The sequence goes on from NZ_QPND01000026.1 coordinate 32,902, forward strand.
TATCTTGATCGTTCCGAGTAATGGCAGGTGAATCGATTCCGAACGATAGTATCGTCGTGATCGATAGTAGCGTGCTGTTCGCGATGGGTGGCCCCTCGAACGAGAAGTACCAAGCGTTCGAGCGTCACGTCCAACACCAGAATCTCACCGTTCGTGTTCCCCAACAGGTCGCTGAAGAACTGGGTGAAAGTCCGGACGCATATGTCTATCAGCGTGATCGGCTCAGGGCGGCACAGGATGCGGGATGGTTAGAGCCCGGTCAGATTGATTTCACGCTGTCCGGGGTCTCCACTGTCGTCGACAAAACCCGACGTCGAATGGGTGCCCTCTCAGCAGACGATGTGACCGAGGACGATATCGAGAAGACGGATACGATTCTCGCGGGACTGGCGTATCAGTACGCAGTACAGAACGAAACTCATGTCGCCGTCCTTGTGAGCGATTCGATTGCTGAACAGGCTATCGCGGATGCACTCGCTGCAGCGGGGGTTGAAGATCGCGCAACGGTCGTCGAGGGACGGCGGTTATTGCAGTCTCTCGTAGACTGATAACGAACGCGGAGGATAACCCCCAGTCTACGGTCACTGCTCTCTGAGGAAGTGAAATCCGGTCGAGACTGTGTCTTGCTGATCACTCACGCGTTTAGCGTGAGCGGCTGATGCATCGATGTTCGAGGGAATCGAGATTCACTCCACAAGCCCTCGACCGCTCGGCATCCCGCGACTCGGTGCGCTCCTCACTCCGTTGCGGTGCTTGCCGATCGAGAGGCGTAGCTCTCGTCGCTCTCCGCTCGCTGGCTCGCGGAGACGTCGTCGGGGGACGACCGAGACGGTCTCGCCCTGTGTATCCACCAGGCGGAGGGATCGAGAACCGGTAGGCCTCGAGAAGTGTGGCCGGTGTGTTCGAGACGGCACGCCCCGCTCGCCGCGTGCCGCCCTCCGCTTGCTCGCGACCGACCATTCCGGGCGTGCGGGCGCTCTGCGCACTGCCCGCGCCCGTTCCGGGCAAGCCCTCGCACCAGCGGGTCAGTCCGGGGGGTTGCGCTGCGTAGCTGCTCACCCCCCTGCTTCCCCGCTGGGTTCCGGGCATGTGGTTTCGGCGCCAGCGCTTCACCCGTCCGGGTCCTGCGGACCGCGGCTTCGCCGCCCGCGACGGACGTGGTTGCGTCGCGGCGAACGGGGAATGCGCTGGACGCTCGCTCCGGGCGGGTCGGCGCGCGGTGCTGGCTGGGTCCCCTCCTGAGGCGCGCTCTCGCTCGCGCCCAGGGGCGCTCGCGAAGGCGCAAGCGAGAGCGCGCAGACGAGTCTGTCGGACGGTGACGTCGTGGAAAACCGCGATGTAGGAGCATCGCGGTGTCGGGCGCGTGAGCGCCTTCGGAGCCAAGGACTCCAATGTCTAGTAACAACCCAAGCGACAAGGACGTTTCGGTCAATGAACAGGCGGACGAACAGAAGGGCGGACGAGCGGTCGATGAAGACGGGTTCGAGGTCGTCGATAAGACGCCGGAGTTCGCGGCGTCAGTCGATCAGGAGGTGCACACGAAGGTCGAGACGGAGCACCCGGAAACGGTGGTCGGGCGGGACGAGAACGAGTACGGCCACCTGCCGTTGGCCCAGGAAGAGGAGATCCGGGCTCGTGAGGAAGAGCTCGATCGGATCAGCGCGAAAGCGGCGTTCAGCCAGCAAGCGGGGCGCGAGGAGCGCACCCGAGAGGTCGTCGTCGAGCAGCGCCGTGAGCGGCGGATCGAGCGGATCGATCCACGGTCGGAACTCGAGCGGACGGAGGTTGCAGAGGTGAACACGCAGTCGGTGCGGATCACCGAGAGCGTGCGCAGTGGTCCGAGCCGGGCGGCAGTCAGCCGTGGGCTGGCCGAGAAGGTCGAGAACGGGAAGTCGATGATCGATGCGACCCTCGAGCAGATGGACGAGGTCAAGGCTGAAGCAGGGACGATCGTGGACATCGCGGACGTCCCCGAGGTGGAGACGGGCGAAGTGGACGTCCAGGGGGAAGTGATCGAACTGTGGGAGCCGTCGAAAACCTCGATTCAGCAGGTGGGACTGATCGCGGACGACACGGAGAAGATCAAGTTCACGGTCTGGAAGAACTCCTACCAGACGAAGGTGAGCGAAGGAGAGACCGTGCGGCTGCGAAACGTCAAGAAGAACTGGTACGACGAGACGTGCAACCTGGCCGTGACCGGGTGGAGCCGGATCGAGTTCCCCGAGCACGGCCGGTGGTGGGCCGACGAGTAGCGGAGACTCCTCTCATTTTTGTGTCCGACCACACGCTCGCTGCGCTCGCGTCCTCCCCATCCTCCTCCCTGCGGGGCGCACTGGTGTGCGCCTCCTCGGTCGTCCCTCGCGCGTTCAGCGCGCTAAAGCACGCTTTCATCGCGCGCCACCGCTCCGCCCTCCCACAGGAAGGGGTGGACGGTCCCGCTTCGGAGAGAGTGGTCGTGAGAGCACACCGCCCGGTAGCGTTGTTCGACCTTCAGGAGGGGTAGAGGGTTTCAGAGATGTCGATACAGAACTCAGTTAGTCGATCCGCGACCGCACAGGGGCTCGAGACGACCGAAAGCATCGACGCGCGATTCGACGCATGGGATTGCGAGCAGGGAAGCGTCCGTCCGTGGGCACTGGGGCGACGGAAGTGCGTCCTTTCGTTAGTTCGGTTCTTCGAGGAGGAAATACAAGAGGGAATACTGTCGACGCCGATGGAGGTGACGATCGCGCCGACGTCGCTGTACCAGGCGTCGCCGAGCTGGCGCGAGCGAATTCGTGGAACGTACCAAGTGGGAGTGTACCCGAACGCCAATCCGGACTGGGGGTCGGTCGAAGCCGAAGTCGGAACGCTCGCAGACGCACTCGCGGTCGCAGAACGTGTCTGCAGTGATCTCGAGGGGAAATACGACCTGCAGGGGAACGAGGAGCGAGCAGAGC
>NZ_QPND01000027.1:0-34393 GCF_003344565.1 Saliphagus sp. LR7
TCAAGCTCAGAGGCCGTAAGCACAGTGTCTGGATGGTATAGGAATCTCACATGCACCCATCTAGACGTCTCCTGAGAATCTAACCCTATCAGTCCTGACTACGTTCTGATTCGATGGGAACTACCGATAGTCTCTTCTACTGAATCATAGGTAGACGAGTTCATTTTGACCGGTGGTTCAATCAATAGTTGATTTCGGATCGACAGGCGCGATGTACTCATTTTTCCACGAATCTCCCTCACGCCACTGCCAGTAATAATACTCGTAGCCGGGCTTCGTTTCTTTGATCGTGATGTACGCACCACTGGTGGCTACGCCTTCATACTCCTGAGGGTCAGTCGATATTCCGCGTTCTCTGAGATCGGTCTCTTCGTCGTCCGTGATTGATTCTCGTTCCCGAGCTTCGGCGAGTTCCCGTTCCCGTTCGGCACGCTTCCACCGCGCGAGCTCACGAGCGTACGCGCTCACGTCGTCAAGGCGATCGGGTGACTGGCGTTCGAGCGGCTTGAGCAGCGTCTTAGGGAGGTCTGGTGGGTCTGGTTTGTCTTCAGCCATCGTCCTCGTAGTTACCCCACGAGATCCAGACTAATAGTTCCCGTGGGGTAACTCTCAATCAGTTCTTTTAGCTCTGGCGAATACTTATGTATGATAATATAAGATGTGGTACTATGCATCGACGGCGGCTGCTCACCGCCTCGGGTGCTACTCTCGCTGGTGTGAGTCTAGCGGGATGCCTCTCGAGTTCCGAGGAAAGCGTCTTCAAAGAGATCACGGGTTCGAGCTGGAACCTCGTGGTTACGTTCGCTGAGGGGTCGCAGATCGAAGAAATCAGTCTTGTAAACCCTGACGGCGATGTCTTCAACGGGGCCACTCTTGAGTTGGGACAGCGCCGCATTGCACTCTCACTCATCGAGTACGGTTCCGGCGAGGCCCAAGCGATGTACAGGCGGGGGGAGGAGTACACGGTCGTGGCCGTAGATGCCGACGACGAGCGCCACGAACGGTCGATCACACTCGAGCCGGCTGTCGAACTCGCCGATATCGACATTTTCGGGCAGACCGACGTTGGGGACGATCCCGCCACAGGACCGCTAACCGATCTTCACGGCGCCTCGACGACAGCCCCAGTAATCGCTCTCGAAAACGATGGGAACGCTCCAGGGCTCATCTTCGAGTCAGGCGTTGCGGGTGAGAACGTTCCGAACCCACGGGTCGCTCCGCCGGACCGCGACGACTCTACCCCCGATGGAGCGAGACTCATTCCACTCAACGATGACCAATATGGACTGGTCTCGACGGTCGGCCATGCTGTCGTTGGCGTTGACGAGACGACCAGCGCCGTCACCGCGTATTCTCCGTTTGCGTTCCCCGAGGAGACCTTTACTGAGGACGAGGTTGCGGAGTGGGTGGGCGAGGAGATCGAGGCAACGCTGGTGGTCGCGATCTTTCCTGAGACGGAACTGTTCGCGACTCTTACGGTCGCGTTCGGCGGCGAGCTCTCGCGGGAGTCGAACCTGTGGTATTTCGAGGAGACACAGCTCGTGGAGGCTGAAATCGAATGAGTCAGTACGAGTCCGAAATCAATCCGCGGTACGACGACCCAGAGACCTATTCGGGGCGAAATCCCCCGGATTGGGACGCTCGACGCAAGGCCGTCTATCGACGCGACGACTGGACGTGCCAGAACTGCGGACGACAGAGCGGACCTTACGCTGGTGACGACGGCGAGCGTCTCCACGCTCATCACATCCAGGCGCGTGCAGACGGTGGGTCGAATCGCCTGTCGAACCTCGAGACGCTGTGCGAACCGTGTCACCAGAACAACCACGAGCACGATATCTTCCAGGACGGCTGGGTCGGCGACGGGCCGAGGGTGTATCGGATCGGGCCAGCTCGAGCGAGCCTGCGAGGGGGTCTCGCTGCGCTCATCATGTCGGTTTGGGTCGGACTGTTTGGTCGCTTGCTCGCCTATGGAGGAGGCATTCAATTTGGCTCGCTCGAGGATGAGACAGTCTGGGTCGGTATCCCGACAGTGATCGTGTTAGCAGTCCTTCTTTCAAAGCCGCTATTCGTCACAACGGTTCTCGGACTGGGTGCTGCAGGGATTACAGCGATCGTCTTGCAGGGTGTCGGGGTGAGTATCGAGTTGCTATCAACAGCGCTGTTGGTGTGGCCCCCAGTCTTGATTGGGGTGTGGGCACTGTGGCGAGGTCACCTGCACTGACGTGATCGTGAGTTTTCACGTCAGGGGAAATTTTAATACTGATAAGTATCTAGTAGTATAAAACGGCTAGAGAGACAATGACACTCATAACGTATATCCCTGGGATGGCACCGGGCCGAACCCAACGCAATCTCGTCGTTCTCGGAGTGTATCTCGTGTGTTTTCCGTTAGTGCCGTTCATCTTCGCGTATGCAGTGTTCTCGAACTATAATCGGATCTCGGACCGGCTCGCGATGCGCAACACGCCAGGGTTCACTCCTGGAGGTGGAGCGAAACCAGCAGCGGTGACACTCGTCGCACTATTGGTGACGGTTTCGGTGATTGCGAGCCTCGGTGTTGCACCGTTCTTAGTGCTGGGTGACAACGGCAGCTCTGACGCACCGACCGAGAATGAGAGTGGGATTGAAGCCGACGGTGCGCCAGTTGGCGATGACGAGGGCGATGAAGGTGATGCGGATGGCACCGGGGCTGATGCTTTCGATGGAGAAGAATTTATCGGGGAGAGTGTGGGTGATTCGGAGGGCGAACTCTCTGAAGAGGAAAAGGCGGCTCACACGTATGAGATATTCAGCGATTTATTAACAGAAAATGGATACGAGATCACGGGGGGTGAAATGAACGATGGTATCATCCACATTGAATACCGGACATATGCAGAAGATCGTGGAGAGATTAATGAAGAAATAGGTGATATTTCAGGCCTTTATGCTATATATGACGACATACTTCAAAACGAACTCTCGGGAGAATATGAGGGACAGCTGAAAGAGCAGACGACGGGTTTTCACGTTACAATTGTGGACTACAACGACGTTGAGCAAGGGTCTTTTTCTGTCGAAGGTGATTGGGCTCGAGCGTATTATGCAGAAGAGATTTCGGCAGAGGAGTATGGGGAACGGGTCACAGAGACAGTCGAGATCTCTAACAACTTTGATGAAGAGAGCGGAACCAACGACAACAGCAGCGACTAACGATGGGACGCGGGAACTCGCCAGACCAAGCCGACGTTGTTACGCGGCGAGATTTCTTCTTCACTACTGGTTGTATTGTAGTCCTTAGTGGGGCTACGGGATGCCTTGGGACGGGCAATAATGCCCAGCAAGCTGAAGAGCCAGAGAGCGAAACGGGTGAAAACAATTCCGAGGACGAGAGTGAAAACGAGAGCGGGAGCCCGATACTCGAGGAAGAGAGGGGTGACGAGAACGAATTTGAAGACGAGGCCGTAGTGGAGGAAGGGGATGACGACAATGATGTAGCTGCTGGAGGTAATGGTTCGATAGGTGAGGAGGAACCGGATGACGAGGCCACAGAGGACGAGAGAGAAGCCGACGACGCATCAGAAGGCCCAGGTCGTGAGAAAGATGACGAGGGCAGGACGACTAATTCCGATTCCGAAGACAAAACGAGTGACATAGATGGAGAGAACGGCATCACAGATGAGAGTCACGACAACGAAACCACTGAGGAACCCCAAGATCAAGACGACTCGGGGGATGAGACGGGCGAGAACAGATCTGAGGACAGCACTGGTGAGGGCGACTCCGAGAGCGATCAGGAAGAAGAGGATTCCGGTGGTGAAGAAGGCGGTGAGGTCGGTCGCTTCGAGCGGTACAGAATCGAAGAGCTGACCTACCAAGTCGACTATCCCGCCGACTGGGCGATTGATGAGGGAGACGACTACGTTAAAATCCACAATGATGACGAGACTGCGTGGCTTTGGATCGAAATTTGGGAGGCTCGAAGCAATCTCGACCGAGAAGTTCGCCATTTCCGCGAGGACTTCGAACCCGATCCGAGTGTTGAAATCCATGCGGACGATCCGGTGACACTCTCGAGCGGTGAGGAGGGGCATCGGTTCATCATTGAGATGGCCGAACGCGAGAGAAACTTCTTCGCTCACGAACTGATCGCCCAGGCCAGTGGCTACCAGTACAGAACTGCCGTAGTTGTCTCGCGGTCGGTATACAACGAGGAGTACGCGCAGTTAGCGGAGGAGATCCTTGCGACGGTTGCGCTTCGCTAGCTTCCGAGCACTGTTCTCCAATGTCGAGACGATCACGGAGCGTTCACGATAACGTTCTCGAGTTGATCGGCACCTGTGCCACCGACGAGGCGATTGAGGCCGGCCTCCCAGCCAACTGTGTTGATCTCGATGTCGCGGAATTCGATCGAATTCGTGTACGGTGAGACATAGATCGCATTGGCGTTTTCGTTGAGCGTGATCCTCGAATTCTCGACGACGGCCGGACCTGCCGGTGACTCCCCACCTTCGCCGCGCGTCCCGAAACCATACGTCCCTCCAGCGCCGCCGCCCTCAGCATACGCGATCTCGATTTCACAGTCGCGAACGAGTTGATGGCCGTCTTGAATCAGGATTCCACGGGGGTTAATATAGACGCCATCTGGTTTGTTATCTATTAAGACATGACATTCTTCGATGACAGAGCTGGGATACGACCCGTCGAGAGCTTCGTCCTTGTCGTCGGTGCCGTCAAGCCATTCAACAGGCTCCCAGTCGTCGCCTCCGTTGGTCCGAATCTGGGACCCGCCGCCGTTCCAAACGGTGCATCCCGAGACGATCTTTCTGCCGGATCCTCCGCGAGGGTAGATCGCGTTGTCAGGCCAAGAACCGCAGACGAGGTTACGGATGACGGTCGTTCCCTGTTGATCGGGATGGCCGGTGAACCCCGTCGATCCCCAGCTTTGCCCGAAGTCGGGATGCTCGGGTCCCTCATCGTACCGACGCTCTTCTCGAGTGTTGATCGTATCAATATAGTGGAGTCCGCCGCCGCTCATATCGACTGAATCAACGAGGGCAACCGAGTCGGGTTCGGCGCTTGCGACGCGCAAATTAGCGAATGACCCGAGCGAATGAGTTCCGTGGAAGACGATATTACGGATCTCAGCCTCTCCGTCGATGAACGCATTGAGGCCCTGCATTCCCGCGTTCGCGTGCCACCCCCAGTCGAAAATGAGGCCACCGAAGACGAGATCGCCGTGCGGGTTCGTCGAAGTCCCGATACGGAACATCATCGTGGAGCCGCTGTACTCTCCACGATCGACTGTGTGCCGATGTATCGCCTTCACCTCACCGTGTCGGATGATTGCGTTCTGGCCAATCAACCCAACGTTCGAGGTATTCGTCCGTCGGAACGGCCGATTCATTTTATATTCGCCCTCTGGGAGTACGATGAGCCGGTCGTTATCCCACGCCTGTCGGAGAGGAGCATCGATCGGGTGTTCTCCCGATGGATCCGCACCGAAATCGTCGACGAGATTGACGACCTCGGAAAACCGTGGGGCATACTGATCCGGTGAAAGTGTAGTAGGGATATCTCCGTCACCCACGGACATCGACTCAGTTTGCCCACCGCAGCCAGCAAGAGCCGTCGCACTCGCTGTCGCCCCGATCCCTGCTAAGAGGTTTCGCCGAGTTAGCGTAGGGAGCGTCACACAATGTCTCCTCTTGATTGTGAGAGTCTTGTTAACTAGTCACTTCATACTTATTCATAATCATCATAACATTAGGGAGAGTGATAAACTATCGATGGAGGTTCTTTCATCAGATATGGTGTGGTTTCACTAGTAAAATTCCCATAGGATATTTCCATTAGTTTCTATTCTATATTAAGCTATTAGATTAGTTAGCATTCCATAAATTATTTATCGAGTGGTATAGAGTGATGTTCACATGGTGCCAAATAACAAGGCGCTGGAGCGAGTGATTCAAGCAACGAAACGCGTTCTGGGGCGACAGAGTGTCGCAGTAATCCAGATATCAATGTTCGTTGCGGCGGTGTTGGTGCTGATCCAGCCAGTGGTTGCCCAATCGGCGCTTGAGGAAGCCGGCGATGTCGCTTGCTCGGGCGCGCTCGGACAGATGGTTTTCCTCGGCTTTGGGCTGTTGACGCTAATCCTTATCCTCATCGGGCTGGCCCAAATTGGGCTCGGCTTCTTCGGGACGGGCGGTGGCGGAGGTGGTCGCCGGGGTGAGCGCAACAACATAATTAACGGATTCATCACACTTGTTGGAGGGCTATTCTTAGGGAGCATGAGCGCGGTCCTCGATTACCTCGGGATCAACCTTGATGGCTGTCTCCAGGGTGGGGAGATTTTGGTCATCATGCCCTTCATGTTCTGACCGTCCAGCATGAGACCCCAGGTTTCGGTTGATCAGAGGTGGTTGTTGGTTGCGCTTGTAGGGGCTCTCTTGCTGACTATGGCAGTCTTTGGAGGGTTGGGTATTGGGGTCGTCGATGCACAGGAAAACGAGAGTAACGAGACTGCCGACGACGGATTTGGAGCAGACCCTAACGAGGGGACAAATGTCTCGATCGATTTTGGCGAGGCGAACCAGTCGACTAATTCTGATGACGATGGATTTGGTGTCGACACGGATGAGATTCCTGCTGTAGAAGAAGATTCGGAAAACAACTCAAACGGAACCGAATCTGCGGATGAAGATGGCAGTGGGGTAGTGGAATCCGCGGTTGATAGACTTGAGAACGGTCGTGACGAGGGATTAAGCCAAGGTCGAGACCTTGCCGAAGAGCATATCCCCGGAGGTGAAACAGCTGGTGACATTTATGACTCAGCCCGAGCCGCAGAAGAAACGATCTCAGACACTGCGAACGCAATGCGCCAGTCCCCAGGCGAGTGGTTCCACAGCCTCGTGGTGTGGGCAGTCTCGGCACTGTTGAGCGAGATCGTCGTCGTGATCAACGCGATTCACGAAATCGCTGTCCAGGTCCCGGCACCGGGGGAGGCAACCGATCCTTCGAGTTGGACCGAGCCCGAGAGCGAGCAGTGGCAGACGGTCTTCGCAGTGATTTCGTGGCCGATCGTCATCGCGGTCATGTGGTTGATCGCACAGTTCGGCATTTCGTTCTCCTATGAGAGCGCCGAGAAACGCCGTCGAGGATGGAAGCGTGTCGCCTTTGCGGGCCTGATGGTGTTCGGGACCTTCGCGTTCGCGCCCGCACTCTTGCATTTGTTTGCCGAGCTCGCTGCGGAGATCTACCCCGATGGCGAAGAATTCGCGACCCCCGAAGGCGGAGTCCGATTCGGTCTTGGTGTCCTTCTATTGCTGGGATTGCTCGTCGCCAAGGGGGTCGTCGTCGTTGCGGCACTGGTCGCTGTCATCACGATGCATTTTTTGACGTACCTCTCTGTACTGTTTTGGCCGCTCAGCTGGGCCGCATGGGCATCGCACGGCCAGGCACGCGCGTACGGCAGTTTCGGATTGTATATTCTCGGGGTCCTCCTCGCACTCTCGACTGTTCAGTCTCTCATCTTGCGATTCCTTGTTCGCCTCCCGCTTGGTGAGTCAATCGCTGGGACCGCTGGCTCGCTCATTTTGATCGTCTTCGGGATCGGATTCGCTCTCGTCTACCTCCCCTGGAAGTTGATGGAGAAGGCACACGTCGCCGCCGCGCTCAAGCTTGGCCGGGAGCCGACTGAGCGCGTGATGCAGAACGCACCAGCCGAGGTGCATCACCTCGCTCGTCACTACAGGCAGGGAGTTCGACAGAAAATGAACGGTAACGAGAATTCCACTGCCGGCGGTGGATCTAGCGACGGTAGCAATAGTGTATCGAACGAGGCCAGTCCCAGCAGCGGATCCAAGGGCGGGGGTAGTGAGAGTGGAGGATCCAGCACGAGTAGTGACAGCGCTCCCAGCGAAGGCAACGGTGGCTCCAGCGCGAGTCCTGACGAGTCCACCCAGGGTGGTGATTCCAACCCTGAGAACCGTCGGCAGCCCCTCGAATTGCGCAAGAAACAGACGTTCAGTGAGATGCGAAAAGATCGGATCGATCGGGAAGTCAACTCATAACACTACCACCACATCACAATGACAACCAACGCATCACCAACCGAGTCGGAGACGACTGATCGAAATCCGTCACAGCTTGCCCTCCCGTACATCGATTCGTCGATCAAAGTGCGAGGGTACAAGCTCAAACACGTGTTCTACGGTGCACCCGGCGGCATCATCTTGTTCTTCGGCATTTTCACCTCGCCGTTCACCAGTGGCTCTGGTCTCCTCTGGCTGACAGTTGCACTCGGGATCCCGCTGGCCATGATCGGAATGGCTGTCTCCTATACCACTGATTACGAGACGACGACCGGAATCGACCGTGCTCGTGCGGGCTTTCGGTCGATGACCCTCCGCTGGCAGTACCCGCAGACTCACCTCGAGTCCTCGGTCGAACCGATTCACGGGTTCAAGCGGATCTTTGCAAACGGCTTCGCCGAGATGGAGGACGGACGCTACATCGCGCTCGTACGCGTCGAGGGCCGACATACCGAGCGGCAGTCTCGTTCGGAGGCGAACGACATGGTACAGGATCTGACGTTCGCGCTCCGCCGGGAGATGGACGGCCCGTTCGATTTCTTCATGACGACGTTCGACACTGACGTCGACGAGATCACAGACAAATATCGCGAGCAACGCCATAGTGAGCGGTTTGGTGGCGACGAGTGGATCATCGCCCGCGATCTCCTCGAGGACTACGTCCTCTACGAAGAGCGTGAAGACGAGACGTGGGACGCTCGCGAACTCCGATCGTACATCGTCGTCGAAGTCGATCCGAGGGAGCTCGATGAGCACCATCGGTCAGACGGTGGCTCGCTCTTGTCGTTCGGTGGTGGAGGTGAGTCGGACGGGAACCAGCGCACGCAGATACGGCGGCGACTGCGTGATCGGGTTGCCTCCGCGAAGGCGGTCGCGGGTTCGGTGAGCGGTTGTTCGGGCGAACTAGTCGATCCGGCTGAGCACGCCCTCCTGCTCGCAAAATACTGGGCTGGAGTCGAGCACCGACAGTTCACCGATGACTCGGCGTCGCAGACGACAAACCTCGCGGTGTGGCCCGATATCAAATCGACTGAATCAGACGCCCACGAGCATGAGGGCGCGAAGATGGATAGCCACCGACCAGGAGCGGTCGACGCCCATCTCGATGAGTATGCCCGGGCCAGTGCGGATACACACGCTGGTGAAGATGAACGTGTCGGAGAATTTGATGGACGGATTTCGCTCGATGCAGTCGCGGGCGTCAATGAAGCCGAGGTCGCGGGTGACGGCGGAGCGACCGGCTTGGAGCCCACAGATAACGTCGTCACGCAGCTGCTCCAATCGCCTACTGAGGCCGGACCAGCCGAGGACGTATTCGAGGATACGGAGACAGCATCGAAGACAACCACACTGGCCCGGATTCGGGAAGGGCTGTTCCATCCACTTTCGGATTCGCAGACGGACAGCGGCCGTGACGTGGCGTCTTCACCTCTTCAGGACGCTCTCTCGCCTGGAACGTTCGACGTTCACGGTGACTATGTGGAGGTCGGCGATCAGTATGCCCGCACGTATTGGCTGACCGGGTGGCGAAAGCGCCCATCGCCGAACTTCCTCCAGTCGTTGCAGACGCTCACAGGTGTTGATTTCGACCTGCGACTCCGCGTACGCCCGGTCGAGAAGGCTGATGCGATCGACCGACTCAAACCGAAGATCAAGGACATTGACGCGGATATCAGCGACAGACAGCAGGTTCATGATATCGAGTCCTCGGTGATGACCGAGGACGTCCACTACTACCAGGGGATGTACAAACTGCTGAAGCAGACGACTGTCCGGCCGTTCGAGCTCAACGGGTATCTCACGGTCCGAGCCGGATCGAAGCAGGCCCTGGATCTCGCTGAATCACAGATCGAGCAGGGCTACGAATCCCCGGAGACGCTCTCGCTTGACGTTGCGAAACGACGCGCGCTTGAGGAAGCCGAAGAGCACGTCTTGAACGCGGTCGAAGACACGCCTGCAGAACTCACGCCAATCTCGTCATCGAGAGCCGACGAACTGTTCAAATCGGGTGCTCCAGGTGCGCGCGACCACTACAACGAACTCTCCTGGAAAGACCACTATACGATGGTACTCGACGGTGCGCTCGGCACGTTGTTCCCGTTCGCTCGCTCGACTGTCCAGGACGACGAGGGCGTCGAGTACGGTCGCTCTCAACATCACGGGCAGGTACTCACCGCGAGCCAGTTCGAGAGAGGCGGGGCTGGTCACAAGCTCACGCTGGGGGACTCGGGCTCGGGGAAGACGTACCACGGGGGCAAACACGCGCTGCGCTGGTGGCTTGCCAAAGAGGGTCGCACGGTGATCTTCCTCGATACCATGGGCGAATTCTACCAGCACACGGAGGCGGTCAACGGCAACCGAATCGTTGTCGACGGGAACACGACGATCAACCCACTGCTGATTCAGGAGACCCCTGAGACGGTGATGGAGACGAAAGACGTCGATCCGTTCGGGATGGCTCGCGACTCGGCAGTGAGCTGGATCCTGTCGATCATCAAGGCCCAAGGTGGGGACCCGGACGACTTCAAACATCTCGTCAGTGAGATCGTCACGGAGACCTACCGCGATGCCGGGATATACCCCGGTCAGCCGGAGACGCACAGCCGAGAAAGCCCGACGATGGACGACTTCATCGAGCAAACGACCACGATGCTCGAGAACCCAACCGAATACACGCTCTCCGGGCACGACATTGAGGGTGAGGAGGTCAAACAGGAGGTGCGCCAGTTCCTCCGCAAGCTGGTCGGCTTCAAGAAGCACGGGCGCTACCAGCATTTGATCGGGAAGAGTGAGGTAACGCTCGAGGAGGGTGAGGTCAACTATCTGGACTTACAGCAGATCGAAGCACTGGGCACAGCGGACAAGTCGACGATGCTCCAACTGCTGTTGCGCAACGTCTACGAGATGGTCAAACGCGCGCCGGAGGAGACGATTTTCGTCATCGACGAGGCCCACTACCTCTTGCATAGCGAGGAGATGCTGCCGTGGCTCCAACAGGCTGCACGTCACTGGCGTCACTACGACGCAGGGCTGTGGTTCCTCTCGCACCGCCCGGACGAGTTCATCAGCGGCGACGACGATGAAGCCGGCCACAAGGACGCCATCCGCGGGCAGTGTACGACGACCGAGTTCTTCCGGGTGAAGGATCTCGATCGTCCGGTTGCTGACGCGTTCGGGCTAAACGAGAGCCAATACAATTTCGTCACCAGCGAGGCGGTGACGGGAGAGGCCGATGTAGGGTACTCGACGGGAATTGTTGGCTTCAGTGACGAGGAAGAGTGGTATACGTTCGAGGTGTCCGCTGGGTCGTTCGAGGATGCCCTGCTGAGTTACGACCCGGACACACACGGCGCGTTCCAGCAGTATATCCGCTCGTATGTGAGTGATCCCGGTGCCCTCGATCGGGCCTTCGGAGACTCCACCGATGAACGCACCGCTCAAGCGGCGACCGAGGACGGGTCGGTGGACAGCCAGGAATCCGACGGTCGCACGGACGAGATCGACGACGAGGGACACACTGATACGGCGACGGACGAGGACGAGGACGAGGATGAAGAGACGAGCGACGGTCCAGGGCCGCTTGAATCGGCTCTCGCAGCAATTCACGAAGAGCGTCACCCGTCGGCTGATGAGAGCGACGACAGTAGTTCAACCACTACAGAAACTCCCGCTCAACCAGAGAACCCGACTGCGACTCCGACTACGGACGCAGATGACGAGGAGTCGGAGGATGGGAGAGAGGACGAACCGACTGAGGACAGTTCTGAAGACGAGGAAAACGAAGCGGACGGCGAAGACGAGAGCCAAGCGGTCAGTACGATCACGGGAATCGGGGACTCCTACAGCAGCCAGCTCCGTGAGGCAGGGATTGAAACCGTTGCTGATCTTGCAGCGGCGGATCTCGAGTCGCTCGAAGAGCAGACGCTCATCGCCTCAACGCTGTTAGAGAAGTGGATCGGCATCGCTCGGACGGAGGCCACTCCCGCCACCGACAGGGCTGACCACGAATCCACGACCAGCACGAGTTCGCCCAGTGATTCCGCGGAGGAGATCGCAGGTGATGACGATGACTAAGACCGCCATCTGGACGGTACTCCGTTCATCCGTTCGACCACACGAGGTGATCCATCCATGACCGTCTCACCAGCCGACGACCGATCAAGCCCAGACCGTACGACCACCGGCACTGACCCCGAGTCCAAGACTGATACCGACTCATCCGAAGGAGAGAACACAGATCACGAGTCAGCGACTTCTGACGCGGCTGTCGGTGAGTCTGCTGACGCTGCTCAACTCGCGTGGATCGTCGAGGAGGACGACGATATCTCAGCGGTTGACGATCTCGATGTCCAGTGGATCGGGAGCCCGCTGGTTCGGAGCGGACTCCGGGCGTACGGGATCGGGGTTGGGCTTCTCATCCTCGCGATTGCACTCGCTACCGACACGCTCGCTGGGGTCGCCACCGGGCCAGATCTCACCGCTATCCCCCCGCATGAGATCGGACTGGTGGTCACCACTGCCGAGATTCCTCTCTGGTTGCTCAGCGCGATTCCGCTCTTGATCGGTGTAGCGGGTGGTACTCTCTGTGCACTCCCAATCGTCCGGGCGCTTCGGACCGAATACGTCCTCACTCCCGAGACACTCTACGTCCGCAGCCGCGGTATCCGAACGGATGGGTTCACGAAACTCTCACTCGATCGCGTCGTCGATACGACCTGCCATCAGTCGCTTTGTGGTCGGCTGCTCTCATATGGGACCGTCACGTTCAGCACGCTCACCTCGAACATTCCCGAAGTCCACTGCCGAGGAATTTCGACTCCTCGAGCGGTTCACGGGATCGTCCTCGACCTCGAGGTGAGCACTGACTCCCCGCTCGATCGCAGACAGGAGTACGTCCGGGTCGTTCCATCGACGGGTGACCGAGCCCCAGTGGATATCGTCAGCCAAATCAGCACGTTGCACAATCTCGATCGCAAGGGCGGCTCCCGCTGGCAGCGACTGAATCCGTTTTCAAATTCTGACCCGCTGACGTTCGAGTTCACCATCTACAGCAACGGGACTGACGCACCGATCGAGTTCTACTATACGACTGACCAACACTTCGGGACGCTCTACGATCGGCTCAAAGCCGTGTATCCAGAGACGGTCGAACTCGAGCGGGTGACAGTCGATCTCGCTGAAAAACTCGTCACACCCCGACAGTATACGTATGACGAGTTCGAGACCGCGCTCGCGAACGGTACAATACAGTGTACGCCCGAGGAAGCCGATGCACTCGCCCGCGTCCACGGCAATAGTGATCAGCCAGCCGCCGCTGACGGCGGCGTTGTCGATAGCGGTGCCAGCGGTGGCCACACCAATACGGAGAGGGATATCGGGGCAGGGAGAGCCGAGACCGACACGCCCCGGGGAATGCAACTCCCGCGTGTCGATCTTGACGCGTTGCGTGCGCGAGAAGATGCAGAGAACCGCGATCGGGGATCACTCATGTTCGGCCTCGAGACGCCCGTTGATACCGGCGAGGGCGTTCTCGCACGCCCCCACCCGGACGAAGTCGAACCGTATAGCCTGCGATGGACGGGCAGTGGCGATCCGATGACACCGATCAGGCGTTTTGACGAGGAACTCGGCGACGAGGACTTCACGAAAGACTTCTCACATGCGCCGCTGACCGTGCTGATCGACCACTTCGCGACGACCGACCACCCCATAGTCTTCCAAGCCGCCTTCAAAGGTGAGCCGGATGCGACCCGAAGGGGGAACAAACGTATCGAACTGATGAGAGGCGAGCGTGAGACGTGGGGGGAGAAACTCAACCGGGTCATCAACGACGCCATCTACGGTCCTGAACCCGAAGAGGAGCGCCGTCGACGGGAATCCCAACCGATCCCCAAAGCCGATCGGGATTTCATCGAGAGCCTCGATGCCGAAGACTGGAGCCATACGTTCACGGTCAACCTGCGAGCGGTGACCGTCCCGCCACAGTCGGCCAGCAGCGATACGTCTGAACTCAAACAGTCACTCCGCAACATTAGCACGGTGTTCGACCCACTCGAGGGTGAGTTCTATTCGATCGAGAGCGAGAACCTATACGACAAAGGGTTGGTTTCCCGCCGCAGTCAGACGTACTCGCGGCGCTGTTTCAATCGCGTTCTCGACCGCGAGATCGTCACCGGCAAGCGACTCGGCCGCTCGACACCCGATCTCCACCTCGATCCGAACGAACTCTGCAACATGGTTATCGTCCCGAGTACCGAGCACCTCACGGACGAAGCCACGAAAGAAACGCACGCGACTCCCGAAAGTCGGACCTCGCTCCCCGGCTTGGACGCGGCCCAGCGCCGCCAGTACACCACGGGAATGGTGCTTGGTCAGGACCCCACGAGTTCCGTTGATGGTCCGCTTCGGCTGCCGCCGGACCGACAGATGCTACACTGGTTACTTTGTGGGGCGACTGGCGTTGGGAAGAGTCACGTTACTCAGCGTATCCTTCGATCGCTCGCGGAGACGACATCGGGGCCGAACGTCTTGTTCGAGCCGAAAGGCGACGGCATGTGTCTGAACTACCTGATGGCTCACTACCAGAAGTTCGGCACGCTCGATGACGTCTACTACTTCCGGGAGCCGGGAACGCTGCCAGCCATCTCATTTTTCGATATTCGCCCTGCCTTGGAGGCTGGACATGATCGGGAGACAGCGGTTAAGGAGAAAGCCGACCACTTCCACGCGCTCATGAGAATGATCATGGGTGACAACCAGTACGAGCAGGCGTTCGTGGCGAACGAGGTGCTGACGTTCCTCATTCGCGCGCTGTTCGATCCCAAACACGGGAGTGATGTCTTCGGGTTGGATGATCTGGTCGACGCTGCAACGCGGATGCAGCGCCATAAGGAACTGCCAGAGGTAGCCGATATCAACGCCGACATTCACGACTCGCTCACTGCACAGTTCAAGAAGGAGGAGCATCAGTTCCAGACGACGATGGGGGCCGTGCTCAATCGGCTCAACCGATTGAAAGAAGACCGTCACCTCCACTGGATGCTGCGATACAAACCCGGTAGTGAGTCTGACGGGGATGACCTCTACGGCTTCCACCAGCAGGACACGCACTTCGAGTTCAGTGAGTTTCTCGACGAGGACGTCACGATCCTGTTCGACCTCGGGGATCTCACTCTTGACGCCCAACGGGGATTCACGACAGTCTTGTTGAGCAACCTGTGGCACTCGATTCAGCGCCGGCGACGTGATGATCCCGAGAACGTGGTCAACGTCATCCTGGAAGAGGCCGCGCCGTTCGTCGCGACCGAACTGGTTGCCGACCAACTGCTGCCCCAGGGACGATCGTCGGGGCTGAGTCTCGGTTTAATCATGCAGTACCCCGAGCAGGTCAAAAGCTGGGACAACGGCAACGGTGCGTACGAAGAGCTGTTAACGGAGGTGCATACGAAACTGGTCGGCGATATCTCGATCACGGATCGGTTCGCGAAGACGTTCACGCACGACGAGTTGTCTGTCGAGGACATTCGGAATCGGAACAACCGGATGGCTTCAGGCGAGTGGTTCACGAAACTCGCCTCCCCTGGGTTCGGCGAGGACCGCCCAGCACCGTTGACACTGCACTCGATGCCGATCGTGAGCGGGCACCCAGAAAGCGACGAGCCGCTGACTGACGCCGAACAAGCGACGTTCGACGACGAGATCTTGCCTGAAGTAATCGAACGGACTGAGAACGAGTACGGGTTGGATGTGCCGACGCATGAAGATGCGAAGGAGTGGTCCAATTGGAGTGATACCCATCGACGTGTAGGTGCTCCGCCGGAACCTGACGGAGATGAGAGTCCGGCCGAGAAAGGGGAGACAGACGAGCAATCGGATGCAGAGTCCAAGGGTGAGACTCCGGAGGCCGACAGCCAGCACTCGCTCGATGAGATTCAGTCCGACGATGGGGCTGGCGAGCAGCACGGTGATCGAGACGAACGCGGTTCCACAGCTGAGGGAGACGCCATAGAGCAGCCAGAGCAGGACAGCAGTGAAGCGGAAGACAACACCGAGTCGGTCGGCGAAGGAGAGAGCGACGATCTCGGTTCGGTCACAACAGGAACGGGCTTCTTTGATCCGACAGCAGAGGAGGAGTGCCCAGTATCGGACGATGAGCTCCGGCGACGGGGGCTCTCACGGGATGATGCGATCTTCCTGAAACGCGTGCTTGACGCGATGAATCGTGACCTTCCGGGGTACACACTGTTGGAGGGGATGGACAGATTACAGGAGGATCTCGATGGGCTTGACGTTCATGTGTTGATCGAACAAGGACTGCTCGAGAAAGAGAAAGTCGACCGGCGGCCGTACTATACGGTCCTTCCGGCTGGGCGGGAACTTCTGGGCGAGACAGTTACAGCCCAGCCAGGGACAGGTGATCTGGGAGAAAAGACACCACACAAAGTTGGGGTCGAACTTCTGGGGAGCTGGCTCGATTCTCTCGAAGAAGTCGATCGGGTCGAGCGATACTATTACCAGTCTTCTGAGACGGTCTTTGACGTCGCTGCGTTCGATACAACCGATGAACTTGTCTGGGTTGGAGAGGTAGAGATGGTCTCGAATAACGCAGACGCAGCTGTGAGCGATTACGAGAAGATGGCCGCAGCCGACGCGAACGCCGTGTGGGCGTTTCCATCACGTGACGACGCTCGAGGGATCGTGAATGTGCTTGCCGACGCTGAACGGCTTCCTGACGGAGTAAGCGGTCGAACAGCGAATTCATTTTCACTGTTACAGGAGGCAGTCGAAGGGTTCGAGGCCAGTGGAATGACAACGGTCCATACCTTCAGAAAGTTGAATCAGAAGGTGATTGATAAATGACGTGGAAGGAAGCAACCCGTGACGAGATCTATACGTTCTACACGGAGGAGTTTCCCGAGTACACAGACCTGCTGCCGTCGTTCATCACGCCAACGGCACCGAAAGAGTTCGGGCTCAGTTTTCGCGAACGTCACCCAATCCGCAAAGACGGACAACCGGATCGCGATTTCATCCGGCGAGCAACGTGGCGAACGAACTCGTCCGGGGAGCAGCTCTCACGGAATTTCAGTGATCAAGACGCGCTTCTCTCGTTCTTTCAGTCACCTGCGCGGCATGACCCGCTCCAAGATAGCAAGTATGCACTCGCCGATCCGGCCCTGACCGAGAAAGGAGACCCGCTCGCAGAGGGCGTCTACTACGGGTTAGATAACTGGGAGCGCCCGTGGGTGATCGCAGTCGATATTGACGCGAAAGACATCGCCACAGCACGAGCCGAACGCGATCGGGCCGACACTCCCCCTGCAATTCAGTCAATGGATTCGAATCGTGAGGATGCGTTGCTTGCTGACTCTGGCATCCGTGCTGCCGATCCGGCGGGCTATCCCTACGCGTTCGAGGACATTGGTCGAGCAATCGAGTACGGGTTTGAAACACGTGATATCTTCACAGATGCGTTTGCTGCCGAGGAGACAATGGTCGTCTACTCCGGGCAAGGCGTGCACGTCTACCTGCTCGATGACGATCCTGAATACGACTACGACGAGAAAAGCCGCGAAGTGCTGAACGACCTCTTGCTCGAACAGTACGATATCCCGATCGATCCCGTTGTGACAGCCGACCGGAGCCGGTTACTCCGCGTACCCTACTCGCTGCACGCAGAGGTCTGTCGCGTCGTCCAGCCGATCGAGAGCCCCGCGTTCGATCCTCGGACAGATGCCAGACCGCAGTTCCTCCCGGTCGAGGGGGAGAGTGATCCCAGTGGGCGACTCACGAGAGAGCAATCGAGAGACACGCAGCCTCTCTCCGATGGGAAAGGAACATGAAGAAGCCGAAGCCTCCTCCCACCCCGCTCGTCCGGATAATCGACGTTTCAGAGTAGAGCAGAGCAAAGCGGACAAACACCACTTCACGGCCGCAGAAGAAACTGATGACAACCATCGACACTATGAACGAGAAAGACCCGTTCGCTAACCAGACGAATAACGGACTCTACGTCGGCACGACCGACGATGGGGACCGCCTCTACGTTGATCCATTTGCTGAAAACGGGAAGGATAGGTTCCAAAACCTTCTCACAGTCGGGATTTCACAGACAGGAAAAACCTATGCGGTGAAACAGGCAGCAGCCGAGTGGGTTGCGGGTGGTGAGGAGCGATTACTCATCGTTGTCGAGCCTTTCGAGGCATTCGCTTCCATCATCGAGTGGTTCGACGGTGAGCGGTACAAGCGCAGTGACAACTTGCCGGAGACGCCGTCAGGTCTTGACCATACTCATCTGACTCTTGAACCAACGTGGTCTCAAGACAAGATCTCGGATGTGGTTTTTGACTATTTGCAAGCGAAAGTGGACTCGAACGGATCGGCGGATACACTTGTTGTGATCAACGAGGTTCACTCTCTCTTTCAGGCGACCAGTCGCTTTCGTAATCTCCTCGACAGATGGACAGGATCGAATACGTCCGTTTGGGCGATCACGAGGCATGTACACGACTTGATCGGCGTGCCTACTCCCCCGCCCGACAGAACACTCGCTGTCAAATTCGGGACAAGACAGTGCTTTCACTCAACACTAACGCATCAGAAAGAGAAACATGGGATTGATTGGTGGTTCGGGGGCGCTCACCGTGAGACTATTCGTTCCCTCGATCCTCAGCAGTGTCTCGTCCTGGGGCAACTCAAGCGCGCCAAGAGCCGCGAAACAAAACTATCGAGCCCACAGAGCCCACAGGAGGGGTCAATCGAGAAGACGGAAATCGAGACGGCCCCTGAGCCCGCTCACTCGATCCTTGAGTATGACTCCCATCGGGATGGCGAGTTCGTGAACTACCTCAATTCGATTGATGAGGGGTGGTCATAGTGGCTCAGCAGACATTGAACAGTATCAGGAAAACGGCGATAACGACCGACCCACGACCAGAAATCGGCGAAAGCGACCAGGGAAGTACGCTAATCGGTCCGACAGGTGAACTCGAGGGACGATTCACCCCAGGGAAACCAGCCATGAACGAACCCACTGACCGTCACGCTCAGCACACAGAAAACGACGAACTCGAGGACGACCCCATGAGCTTGTACCCAGTTTCCGAGGCCCAGACCGAAGCTGAGAGCAAGGGTGGTCCCAATGGTTGATCCACGAGAGAACACGCGAGACGCCTACCTCGTTGCAGCGATCCCAACCAAGTATACCGACGACGAGATCATCGAACTCTTCGCTCGTGGATACGAGCGCTACGTCGTCGACAAGACCCCCGACCGAGAGACGCTTCTGTCGGACTTCGAGCGATTCGGGACTGGTGCGTTCGACAAATCAAAACGCGAACGCTCGCTCGAATACCCGTTCGTCGATCGGCCCGCAACGCTCGTCTTGCTGGCTACCCTGAGTGCGGTCTGTGTGACCGAACAGCCCCGGTTCGAGGATACCCCTCCCCGTCGAAATCAAGTCGTCCAGAATATCCGTGAACTATTCGCAACTAACCTCCTCGCACTTGTACACGAGTACGATGATCTGACACTCTACCAAGAGATTGCGGAAGTCCTCTACGCGAAAGGTCCCAGCCAGGACGGCCCCCACCCAGGACGCGTCTGTACGGGCGTCAAACCCATGCCCGAACTCGACGACGCCGAGGAGGGAGGAGAGGAACCTGCCGAGAGCGAGTCCGAACTGTACGTCGAGATTCCAATGGCGGCTGCCTCACGAACGTGTCTCGCGCGGGAACCCACTGTAGCCACCAGTCACGAAGAGACGGGCGAGATTCGAGCGCAGGTCAAGAACAACCATCTCTACGTCCCGCTCGACCACCTCCATGATACCTATCGTTCGTACGCCAGCACGTGTTTTGGGCGGTTACTGGCAGTTCAAGAAGACGAACTCGATGAGTCAGAACGAAAGTGGCTTCGAGAGCACGAGACAGCCATCACCGAGCGGACTGACGAGGCCATCGAACGGGGGCAGTATGAACAAGTGTGGAACAACTGGGATCGGGGCGAGCAAGTCGTCCGAGTGATTCGCAACGCTGTTCAAGCCTCTCCGCAGACCACGGTTGGTGAGTTCTATACGGCCCAGGAACTGTACGACACACTCGACACATACGTCCCAGACAATGAGGGTGAACAAGCTCAATTAAGACAGTTCTCCAACCAGCGTAGCGTCGCCAAAACGCTTGCTAATTATGAATCGCATCAATCACTCACAATCGATCGGAGCGAGCGTATCAATACGTACTGCATCGGTCACTCGGGTGGTGGATCACGCCCGCTTGAGATCACGGAGCTCGAAGACCTGTTTGAACTGCCTTGTCTGGCAGCAATGGATGAGCGACTCCACGAAGAGAAACCAGTTCGGAAAGACCTCTTCAACTTCGTCCGGATGGTGATGTGGCTTCCCCAGTACCGTGAGAAGTCCATCGACGAAATCACGGACGAGATCAAAGACGTGTTCAGCCGCTGGCCATGGTTCGATCCAGAGATCACCGAGTACCAGATCAAATACGAAGCCCGGCGGGGTGATCGCGGGATCGGTCCTAAGGGAAACATACCACTTCCCATGAACTGTGACAACGACGATATGCAACGGTATTGCATTGGGCAAGATCAGTGCCCCTACTCCATCTACGGCAGCCTCCCATTCCCCGACGAAATGTACGACCAACTTGAGCCGACTGACTCTATTTAATATAGTGGAAGAACCTCCGGATTCAACACCATCTATAAACTATCATTCGTAGATATCGAAAGTGATCTAAAAGTCAGAGATTGGCGCTATTCTTTCGGAACCGTCCATTATTTGGTATGTATAAATTTCAACCATTCATATATAGGTTGCATTCCGTTGCGCATTATCTGAGGCCTGTAAGTGGTGAAATCACCAGATAAGGGGTACAAATCTAAGAGTGTGCTTTCTGCTTGTCTCATTTGCCGTTCTCCTTTTGAGCATAGAAATCCAAAATCGGCCGAGTTAGGTGGGTCAAACCCCTCGTTGCGCGTTTTCCACCATTCTTGCTAAAAATTTCCGCTCGTTGCGCGTATTGTTACGGCCTTAGATACGCGCAACGAAGATATAAAGCTATTTCTATGCGTTAAACCCCGCTTGCACAAAGGAAAATCGTCCAAAGGAATGGGCCTTTGTGCAGAAACAGAGGTGTGGTTAACGGGGTGTAAACGGCGGACGATGAGAGGGGTGGAGAAGAGAGGATATATCAGAATTCGTAAGAAGAGGTGAAGAGGGAGAGGCGGGAGGAGATAGAGTGGACAGAGATAGGGTGAGATGAGGGGGGAGGGGACAGGCAGAACGGCGGGGAAACAGGGAGGGTGGTCAGCTGGGAGAACAGGATGGTTAGGGTGGGGGTGAGAGGGGGGTGGAAAGAGGCATTGTACTGGAGAAGAAGTGGGGGGAGGAGGACGACAGAAACGAGGGGGGTCAGCGATGGATGTATCAGATAGCAGAGAACGAAGAGAAGGGAAGGGTAGAGGGGGAGAGTAGGGGTGGCACAGCGGGTGAGAGAGTGGACGGACTCGAGGAGTGCGAGGTGAAGGGGTAGGCTCGAGGAGTACGGGTGGAGTGAAAGATAGATACGAGAAACAGGCTTGAGGAGTAGGCTCGAGGAATGCGCTTCGAGGCGGGGCTGGTGAGATCGCAGGCTGCTGGATGAACACTTGCACGCTGGTGTTGTTCGTCCCCCGAGAGGGGTAGAGGAATCATGAGTTGGAGTGATCGGCACGAGTCAGACGACGAACCGGAGGACGAAACCGAGAGTGCGCTGGGCGACGAGTTCGACGAGTGGGTTCAGGAGGGAGACAAGCCAGGACCGGACGGTCGGAAGCAGTCCAACCCGGACGACATCACGAGGGGCCGAGAGCCACGAGCACGAGGCGTGGCAGACGAACCACTACAGATGACGCAGTGTCCCCGGTGTGACAGTCGGGAGTTCGTCTCGAAGAAACTCGTCTACGAAGAGTTCCACTACAGCGAAAGCGGCGAGCTCGAGCATCACCAGAACAGAGTCCGGGCAGAGTTCGAGTACACCTGCGTTGGGTGCAACAAGCGGTTCCACGAACTGCCTCAGGGAGCTCGAGGGTACTACTCGGAAGTGGCCGTCCTCAAGCAGGACCTACGGCGAGCGATCCGAGTGCAAGTGCGGACGTGGCTCGACTCGCTAGGTGCTCTCGTTCGGAAACCGTTCAGGGACTGACTCGAGGAGCGCACCTCGACCCGGAGACTTGTCCAACTATGACCGTCATTCACTCGTCAGCAGACAGCACAGAGACGTGCGAAAACTGTGGAAGTGCGGAGGTCCGGCCTGTTGCATGTTCAATTGGCCGTGGAGAAGCAGTCCCTGTCACGTATCAGTGCCAGAGCTGTGGACATATGCCCTAACAGTCGATGGAGGAGGGCTTCGGCGATTCCGGGGTAGAGACGGAGTCGACCACGGGGGTTGTGAGCGATAGGAGACGCACATCCCTCGACGGATGTGGACCGCACAGCACCGCCCACCCACGAACCCCCACCCACCTCCAGGGTCCGGGGCTGCTCGCTCCCAGAGGTCGCTGCGCTGCCGGGCTTTCCCTGACCGTGTGTTTGCTTCCGCTTCGAACCGCCCTCACCGTAGTGTATACTCCGAGGTGGGTTGTCTTATTTCCACACTGTCCGTTCGAGAATCTGGTGTTACTTTGGAGTGCTTACTGCGCAGTAGAGTACATTTCGGTCCAAAGAAATGCTGCTCCAAGGCGGCGATAACGCTTCTCTGTGTCTGAATCGCTAGCGATGTGCAGTTGTACTTCGGTTGTCCCCGTCTTCCTCAGTCGCGGTTACGGTTTCGGGAAGGGCGCTCTCGAACTCGGCTCTTATACGATACGCGTCAGCACTTTCGTCACCAGAACATGAGTTTCCGGAGTCTCTTGTCCCACTACCAACTGTCACAGTGAATGTGTCCGAGTCGTGATCATAGTTTCGACTAGTGAGTGTTGCTATATTACAATCACTGGATCCTACAAATAACGTGCCAGAGATAACAACCATGTCCTGATTGGAGTCAAAATGTATCTTCGGCGGCTCAGTCACAGACGGCATTTCATTGTAATTATCATCATCAGGCTGATATACATCAAATGCAACGCTACTAATCGGGCTACGCTCAGGAGAGAGGATGCTGTTGGGCCAAGATAAGCAGCCCCCACTAGCGAGAAGAACCGTCGCCGCTCCCGGAAGGAACGTTCGACGATTCATTGAGTAGCCCTCTTGGAACGATCTCTGGTTAGGAGAGTGGGTGCCGCTCTATCTCCTGTTATGAAAGACCGGCGGTGCATACTATCGTGTGAATAGCCAATGATATTAGAGGCTGGGGAGGCTACAATTCCCGTTTCAGTCTACTCCTGTACGTAACGAGAGGACCGAGTCGACATAGGCAGAACACACCCCATCGAAATCGAGTGGGAGGGCGACCACCCCGTCAGTACGAGCAAGATGTTTTGGTCTTTCGGACCAACCTCCTGCTATGCCGTTTGGAACGAGCTGGCACACGCTCCTCGACGAATGTGACGCTCTCGACGGTGAGGCGACGCTCGTCACGCCACTCACGGAGACCGAGTTTCGGATTACTGACGTCCAAGAGCACCGCATCGTGATCACAGAGACTGAGACAGGCGACGCACGGCCTCTTCAACGCGATCAATTCGCAACTCTCGCCGACCGAATCGGCGACGCCGGCGGCACGTTCCAACTCCAGCGCCTTCCGCCCGATGCTGAACCCTACGCAGCCGTGTTGAGTCTGCACCCTCGCTACGAGTGCGATACGAGAGCCGAGACGCTCACTGAAACCGACGAACCGACGACCTCCCAACTCATTACCGGAACCACTCCATCGAGTGACGACCAGGACAGGTCTGAGCCCGATCTCGACGTCTACGCGGATATGCTCCTCCTGATCGATACGCTCGAGCGCCACGATCCCGCTGCGTTCGACGAGTGGGAGACGCCAGTCCTCATCAATCTCTACACGCTGCTTTCAGACGTCCAGCGGAACGCGGGCGACCTTCGTACTGAGGTCCGAGAGGTGTTGCTCGATCGGCTTCACCACGACCAGCCGGTTCATGGACAGTATGGCTCGGTCCAGCGGACGACCCGACGAAATCGGTCGCTGAAAGACGACGACGAGGTACTCAGCGTGCTCGAAGACGAAGGAATCCCCCGCGAGCGCGTCATGGCTGTCGATCGTGAGAAAGTGGACGAAGCACTTGAGGTGACCGAGCTCTCGGAGTCCGCCGTCTACGACATCGACGAACGTGAGTACGTTCGCAAAGCCGATGTCGACGAGGAGACCAAAGAGAGCCGCCTCCAAGGGCTGAAAGACCAACTTGCCCTGAGCGACGAACCCGAAGCCGAAGATCTCCGTGAAGAAGTCGAAGAGCTCGAGGGCCGCATCGAGGAGCTGACCGAGTTCAGCCCGGGAACGGAGGTCAGCACACGTTCGTAACGACCACCTGGTGTCAGAGGATGGGTACCGATACCGAGTCAAAGAGACTGGACTTCACCGGAGGCGGCGTCGCGAATAGGGTTATTCCTCGTCGGTTTCAGGATCGTCACCGTCTCCGCGAACGAACGCGGCTTCAGCTGACGCACTGGACTGGTCCTGCTCTGGGGTCGGCCCCTCGAGAAGTGAGGCGAAATCGTCGACCTCGTCGTACTGATCCTGGTAAATCAGGGCAGCCTTCCCGTCTGCGGTGATCTCGTACAGCCCAGAGCGCTCAGCGGGACCGATCTTCCGAACGAGGCTGTAGTCCTCGAGGACGGGCAGCCGCGTATTGATGTTCTTTCGACTCTTCCCCGTATGTGATTGCAAGTTTGTCGCGACGTTTCGACCCTTGTCCTGAAGTGCTTCCAGGATCAGGAAGTCTGTTGGTTGTCGGAGCTTCATGAGATAAAACTAACACCCGATACTACGTAGCTCTTATGGCTAGACTCCCCCGGGAAGATCGGTCAGCTGAGCTCCTCTCATCATACCCGGGTACCCGCTACTCGCTTTCGACAGCCGACCGCGCCTCAAGATGCTCTTGTTCCCACTCGTGGCGGGCCTGGAGTTTCTCATACCCCTCGTCAGTGAGCGCGTAGTAGTTCGTCCGCCCGTCGAGTTCGCCCTTCTCGACGTATCCGGCATCGACGAGTTCGTCAAGGTTCGAGTAGAGTCGGCCGTGGAGGACCGATCGATCCTGCTCGGTTTCGACCTCGCTCATGATCTCGCTCCCACTCGGCGTCTCCATCCCGCTGAGGACGACCAACAGGTCACGCTGGAATCCGGTCAGTTCAGCTAGCATACTTACCACCTCATTCATATACCAATAAAAACGTTCGCTTCCGTTTGAAAGAGTAGCTGGATGCGCACGGAACCCCCATCGAGCGTAACGTTGTCCCTGCGGTTTCGAGATGAAAGACACAGAATCGGTGTCTGAAATCGAGACACTCCACACAAGCCCTCGACCGCTCGCCATCCCGCGACTCGCTGCGCTCCTCACTCCGTTGCGGTGCTTGCCGGCCGAGAGGCGTAGCTCTCGTCGGTCTCCGCTCGCTGGCTCGCGGAGACGTCGTCGGGGGACGACCGAGACGGTCTCGCCCTGTGTATCCACCAGGCGGAGGGATCGAGAGCCGGCAGGCCTCGAGAAGTGTGGCCGGTGTGTTCGAGACGGCACGCCCCGCTCGCCACATGCCGCCCTCCGCTCGCTCGCGACCGACCATTCCGGGCGTGCGGGCGCTCTCCGCACCGTCCGCGCCCGTTCCGGGCAAGCCCTCGCACCAGCGGGTCAGTTCGGGGGGTTGCGCTGCGTAGCTGCTCACCCCCCCTGCTTCCCCGCTGGGTTCCGGGCATGTGGTTTCGGCGCCAGCGCTTCACCCGTTCGGGTCCTGCGGACCGCGGCTTCGCCGCCCGCGACGGACGTGGTTGCGTCGCGGCGAACGGGGAATGCGCTGGACGCTCGCTCCGGGCGGGTCGGCGCGCGGTGCTGGTTGGGTCCCCTCCTGAGGCGCGCTCTCGCTCGCGCCCAGGGGGCGCTCGCGAAGGCGCAAGCGAGAGCGCGCAGACGAGTCTGTCGGACGGTGACGTGCGTTGAAAACCGCGATGTGGTACCATCGCGGTGTCGGGCGCGTGAGCGCCTTCGGAGCCAAGGACTCCAATGTCTAGTAACAACTCGAATAGCAAGGACGTTTCGGTCGATGAACAGGCGGACGAACAGAAGGGCGGACGAGCGGTCAATGAGGATGGGTTCGAGGTCGTCGATGAGACGCCAGAGTTCGCGGCGTCGGTCGATCAGGAGGTGCACACGAAAGTCGAGACCGAGCACCCGGAAACGGTGGTCGGGCGGGAGGAGAACGAGTACGGCCATTTGCCGTTGGCCCAAGAAGAAGAGATCCGGGCTCGGGAAGAAGAGCTCGATCGGATCAGCGCGAAAGCGGCGTTCGGCCAGCAAGAGGGGCGTGAGGAGCGCACCCGAGAGGTCGTCGTCGAGCAGCGTCGTGAGCGGCGGATCGAGCGGGTCGATCCTCGGTCGGAACTCGAGCAGACGGAGGTTGCAGAGGTGAACACGCAGTCGGTGCGGATCACCGAGAGCGTGCGCAGTGGGCCAAGCCGGGCGGCAGTCAGCCTTGGGCTGGCCGAGAAGGTCGAGAACGGGAAGTCGATGATCGACGCGACCCTCGAGCAGATGCACGACGTCAAGGCTGAGGCAGGGACGATCGTGGACATCGCGGACGTGCCGGAGGTCGAGACGAGCGAAGTGGACGTGGAAGGGAACGTGATCGAACTGTGGGAGCCGTCGAAGCCGTCGATCCAACAGGTGGGACTGATCGCGGACGAGACGGAGAAGATCAAGTTCACGGTCTGGAAGAACTCCTACAAGACGAAAGTGAGTGAGGGCGACACGGTGCGATTCAGGAACGTCAAGAAAAACTGGTACGACGAGACGTGCAACCTGGCCGTGACCGGGTGGAGTCGGATCGAGTTCCCCGAGCGCGGCCGGTGGTGGGACGCGGAGTAGCTGACACGGCCCTCTTTTTTCGTGTAGCACCACACGCTCGCTTCGCTCGCGTCCTCCCCAGCCTCCTCGCTGCGCTCCCTGCGGTCGCTTTGCTCGTCCCTCGCGCGCGGACTGCGCGAGCGCAGTCTCGCACGCGCCGCCGCCTCACAGGGAGAGTAGAAACGGACCCCTTGGCTGAGGAAAGTCGAGTGAGCGGACCACGCAGTGGTGTTGAGAACCTTCCGAGAGGGAGAACAGCCCATTCGATAACAGGTACAGTACTGGGTCCGGAATCCGGTGTCCGGTATTTCAGAAGGGTATTACAAAGATTAAAGTATTACCCACTCGTTCCTATTACACATGAGTGATGCCGAAGAGGGAACGACTGTTACGGTGACAAGCAAGGGGCAGGCAACGATCCCGAAAGAATTCCGCGACAAACTCCACATCGAGACGCCAGGTCGAGTTCGTTTCAGTGAGAACGAGGAGGGAGAGATCGTGGTTCGACCAGTCAAACGGCCATCCGAGATTCGAGGCGCCCTCAAATCTGGAGCTGACGAAGAGGACAAACTTCCCTCGGAAATGCTTCGAGAGGAGCGAGACGAGGACACACAGAATATGCAGGAGGAGTACGAGCTGTCGGAGCCTGATGAATGACCGTTATTTTCGACGCCGAGCCACTGCTCGCCTTTGCGTTCGATGAGCCTGGTGCTGAGACAGTTGAACACGCTCTCGATGGCGTCTATGATGGGGAAACCGATGGCTATGTGACGACTATCAACCTTGCTGAGTTCCGATATATCGCAACCCGTCTCACCTCGGCAGCGGACGCTGATGCCCATATCACTGATCTCCGAGAGATGGGGGTCGTCGAATACAACATCGATGAGTTGTGGATGCCTGCGTCGGATTTGAAAGCCGCGTACAGTCCCTCACTCGGGGATGCATATGCCCTCGCCGCCGCCAAAGAACTAGACAGCGATGGCGACCAGAATACAACCCTTCTCGTCGGAGCAGATGATGATTACGACGTGTTCGAAGAAACAGAGGGATTCGAGCACCTAATCGAACGCTTCCGTGATGACCCGGCCATCCACGGATCGAACTGAAACGAAACTGCATTTTCGCGATCGAAATAGACTCCCTGCCGACGCCCCCCGGACTGGGGATCGATCAAAGCGAAGGTCCTAACGCTCAAGAAAGCACTCGAGGTTGCCGAGGAAGCATGTACCACTGCTTTGGCTTCAGTTCCCGACCGGGCTCAGCACTGCGGCCGACCCAGACAGCCGGTGGTGTTGGATCATACCCCCGAGAGGGAGTGAGGGAGAGTCGAAATGGCATCACCAGTCTCGTCTCAACCGACGAACCGGATTGTGAGTCGGCGCGATCCGACGACGGGCGTGTCGGAAGCAGACGCGACGACGTGAGTGCCTGTCTCCCCGTGAAATCCCATGTCCACGGAGAGCTTTGTCCAGTTTGGCGAGTCAGCTGAACAGCAGTCCAATCACGACAACGCCAGTTCCCAGGCCCAGGCGAGCACGAACGCTCACGAGGCCACGGAAACGAAAACGGGTGAGCGCGAACCTGCTTCCCAGTCGACGTGTACCGAGTGTGAAGGACGGATCATCACAGCAAAGCAGACGTCCTACTGCGAGGAGTGCGGGCTGGTCGTCACGGCCGACCACATCGATCACAGTCCGACACGGCGTCGACACGGGCCACGCACCGGGGGCGGTCCCGCCGAGTGGAGTTGTGAGTCGGTCACCCAACTTCGAATCGACAAGGGGCTGCATACGACGTTCTTCCTCACCAGTGACGGCTACGGGAACGCGCTCGAGAGCGCGCAACAAGACAAATATGACCGGCTAAAGCAGCGCCACAAGCGCTTCCAGGTTGAGAGCAAGCGGGCGATCCGGCTCAACGAGGCGCTTCGAGACGTCCAGATGATCGGTGGCAATCTCGGCCTGCCCTCTCACGTCGTCGTCGATGCTGGACGCTTGGTGAAACGGGCTGGCGAGGCAGGCGTGCCTGGTGCGTGGAC
Source organism: Saliphagus sp. LR7 (assembly GCF_003344565.1). Classification (NCBI taxonomy): domain Archaea; kingdom Methanobacteriati; phylum Methanobacteriota; class Halobacteria; order Halobacteriales; family Natrialbaceae; genus Saliphagus; species Saliphagus sp. LR7. Next base: position 29,137 of record NZ_QPND01000027.1, read on the forward strand.
ATCGTGGGAAGGAGTCGCCGCTGGTGCCGTGTTGCTTGCAGCGACCGACGCTGGGGTGGATCGCCCGTCTCGAGAGGTCGCCTGCTACGGGAAAGTGAGTCACGTCCGGCTGTGTGCAGCGGCGCGCAAGATTCGATGCCACGTCTCAGTCGACATCCCACCGATACGAGAAAACGCGATCGCGCGGGTCCTCGAGACGCTCGACAAGAGCGCGATCGATAGTGGAGCCTATCTGCGTCTCAAGGACGTTGCACAGCGCCTGATGGAGGTTGCCGACGAGGAAGCGATCGGTGCAGGCACGCCACGGCTGACCGTGGCGGCAGCCGCGGTGTACGCCGCAGATCGGTTGCTCGGGAGTGAGTGGCTCACCATGCAGCAGGTCGCCGATGCGATCAGCGTGATCGTCGAGACGAGCAAAGACAAAATCAATCGGTATTCTTCGACACTCCGAACTGAGTACGCCGAGCAAGACGAGGCTGCCACGCCGAGCGTTCTCCCCGATCGAGAACAGATCGCAATGAAGTGAGAGACAGGAGCCAGTCATCGTGAGGCGGTCTGGTGTTGGTCGCTCCCACTGGAGGATGGAGGGAAAGACTAATGCCACTAGATTCGTCGATCACGCTTGATATCGAGACTGCAGTCACCGTTGGGAGCTGGCTCCAGAGGATGAGCCAACAGGAGTCACTCGAGCCAGCGATTGCTGAGCCGGTCGCCGACCTCGCGGCTGCGATCGGCGACCGTGTCCGCGAACAGGAGGTGTCTGAGGACGCGCCCCTCGAACTCAGCGTCACGACAGCCGCTCCGTCGGACAGCCCGTCACACTCCGATGAGGAGGACCGCAGTCCGAGCACGGATGAATATGAGAATCTCGAGGGTGGGCGTAGCGACGAGGACAGTCTGTCCGAGCAGTCTGCCACACCCCCGTCGCAGGTCTATGACGATCTGCCGGCCCACGCCTGGGACGCCAGTCCTGTTCAGGGTGACGTCAGCTCGGATCGCGATCGGGCAGAGTCAGACGATTGCCACTCGTCGTCGGCTGCAGAACCCGGCAGGGAGGTCTGGGAATCGGGACGAACACCGCCCTTGAAGTTCGTCACAGCGTACGAGTGTGAGGTATGTGGCAGCCTTCAAGAGAGGGAAACCTCAGTAAAGGTGTGTGCGTACGTCGCAGACTGTCCAGTGTGTACCGCTGCTGACGCCCGGTTCACCGCGATCGAGATTCCGACGCTGCTTTCGGAGGACCCTCATTCGGGCTGAGCCAGTGATGCTCGTCCAGTGTTGACGGCCTCCCGCTCGCTTCGCTCGCGTCCTCCCCAGCCGACTCCCTGCGGGGCGCACTGGCGTGCGCCTCCTCGGTCGTCCCTCGCGCGTTTTGCGCGTTAACACGCGCTTTCATCGCGCGCCACTGCTCACGACCTTCACGTTTGAGTTCATAGATCAGAATTTCATCATAGTCAGAACGGAGACGGCCTCCTCTGTCGTTTCCAGTGTCCCACTCCATGACAGGACCATCAGTCGATGGATCGGATTACAGCCATGAGTCACAGATGGATCCTCGAGACCGAGATCGCAGCATGGGCCGTCCGCCGATGTAGTAGCTGAATATACCGATCACGAACGCAAATGCGAGTGAGCCACGGCATCTGAGAAAGCGCCCTTCCGGGTAGCAACTGGTTCGTTCCGGCGTCGTTGACTACCGGCCGTCCCATGTGAGGGAATGGACTGTTGGGAACTCGTGCTTCGCTGTTTGTGGTGGGTTGTAGTACCGTGATTCGATCTCGTAGTACCCGAATTCGGGCGGAATACTGGCACATGCCTCTGCTAACCTCTTATCTGCCGTATGAGTGATGACGCGTATCTGCACATTGCGTTCGAACAACCGCACGGCCAACGCTATCAGTGAGGCGTCCCGCCAGTTGTTCGTCACCGGATACTTGCTCTGCTGATTCAGGAACTCGTCTGCAAGATGCCGCGCTTTCGAAACCGGATCATCAACAGCATCAACGGTCCCACTTCGAATACCGGGAAGTGGAGTCGCAACACGGATCCATCCATCCTCGATTGCGTCATCAAGATATGGATTCACGGGCGATTCAGCACGGCCGTACTCCGTCAGTTCACGGTAGACAGTTACTGGCACCCACAGCTCTGTCCCGGCGGCTTTCACGGCGTCTTTGAGCGACTGCAAGTGTGGATTTGGGTGCTTTCCCAGCGCACGAAACATCACCGTATCCGCGATATTTGCCGTATACATGTGTCATCGCTTCCCCCCCTTCTTACTCGTCTCTCAGATCGGCACGCTCATCCGCGAAGTCGGCCGGCGTGTACGTCGCCGGACTAGAATCGTCGTCACCAAGATCCTGGATTTCGTACAGTGCTTCGACAATATCGTATGCAGTGCCGGACGACAGTTCGGTAAGGGTAGCGATTTGCCGGATGGTAATTTCTCCTTGGCTGTGTGCGGTGACAAGATCGTATACTAGCGCGAAGGCTACGAGACCGTGGTCTTCAAGCACTCGATTGATGACGGGGTACTCGTCTCGGTGTGCGACCACCTCAATGAGGTCGGGTGTAATCGAGACTTCAACGTCGCGTACCATAAGTGTCAATTCGAAGTCCTCCGCTTCGTATATGCTAGTTCCATCCTCCACCCCGGTTTCGGTGATGAGTCCAGCCTGCTCTAACTTGCGGAGATACTCGTACACCGTCTTTTTCGACACAGTGGCAGTCTCCGTGAGTTCGGGTGCCGTTGCCAGTGGTGAATGGCGAATGGACGTATAGAGGGATGCAAGCGCTGCATTGGAAAACAACTCGGTGAACGTAGGGATACTGGTGATTCTCCCTGGGTTGGTGCCCGCATTCCGAACGTGTTCCGTGTCGTAGCTCATCTTGTGTAGAGTTACGAAACTCGAAACAATAAGTGTTCTCCTACCTAAATCCCTATAGACCAAAAGAACGAACCCCTATCACCGATTACGAGGCAGGCAGCCGAACGTGTCTGTCGCGAGATCGCGATCGAGAACCCCATCGAGACGCTCACGGAGTCGCCGCGTTCTGGAATCTCCGTAACTGCATCACGTGGAAGGAGGTCAGTACCATCATGTTGAGGACGCCGACCAGCCACGATGGAACCACCTTCAGCTCGTATAGTTCTCGACGATATTGGTGAGCGGCTGGCGGACCCGTCCATCGCCGTCGACGTCTCCGGTGGGATAGATGTGATACTGGTCGTCAAATTTTTCGACGGTCAACAGGAGTCCCTCTCGTTCTGTCGTCCAGTCTGCGTCCTCGAGATGGGTTTGGAGGGCAGCCATATCGACAGTGGTCTGTGCCTCACGGAGCGCGTCAGCGTCCTCAGTGGGGACTGTTGTGAGTCGTGTCTCGGGGAACGTGTATCGTTTGACGTCGTGGTCTCGTGTTCCAACTGCGAGTTCGTCAGGAGCAGCGTCGGTCCAGTCAGGCCACCCTGTGTCGAGTCCTGAGACGAAGGCGATGACTACAGCAGGCGTCTCAGGATCGTACTCGGGGTTGTCGTCAGCAACGGTGCGTGTGTCGCCATCCTCTGCAGTGACTGGTCGGTCTGCGATCGTCTCGGCAGGCCTCTCAACGACAACAGCGAGGTCCGGGGACTCATCATCGGTATCGATCACGTAGTCACCAGGATTCATAGGCGGCCGTACTGGTCCCGCTGCGTTAACTGTTTACCCTCAAGTGGATCTCACCACGTGGCATATCAGTGTCCGGTAGTAGAAACAGGCCCAGGCGACGATAGAGAACGTACCGGTTCCATCTTCGGTCCATTTGCTCTCTCGGAGGATCAGTCAGGAGAACGTACACAAAAGGTTATGCAGCTCGAACCAGTGTGAATAATCATGCAAATAGAGGACCTTCCAGGGCATTTCGACGAGCAACTCACGTATCCAGCCGACAGAGCGACTGTCATTGAGCAATTCGGCGAGGTTGAGGTTGAAGCCCCAGACCAAGACGATTCTGAAACGGTTTCCACTATTCTCCGTCCTCTCACTGACGAAACGTACGACTCGCCAGATGAGCTGTACACAACCATCATCGGCAACCTCAGCGAAGAGTATATCGGACGAAAATTCTACGATGACAGAGGCCAGCAAACTGTGGACGCGTCGGAACGTTCGGAAGACGAACGCGACATCTCGTTCTAGCACCGATCGGCAAGAGGCCCTCTAAGATCGCTTCACAACCAGCAGAGATGAAGATTGACAGTATCATCAAGGCCACCGAATCGGTCCCGAAGCACGTTCACTCCACTAGTCTGATCATCATTGCCAGAATCCCACTGACCTGCTTCCTCCAAGAATATTATTACCACAAAGCATGTCTTCGAGAGGCAAATATTATCATCCTGTATGCCATAGTCTGTCGTACGATGACTGATTCAGAGTCAATACGCCAGGATTCTCTTTCCAGTGGGACGTGGGATGATATTAAAGAATTACCGCCGAGTGCGAAACTAGTCGCGAAAGTTCTCGAGCAGAATGAGGCAATGACTCAACAAATGATTACAGAAGAGACGCTCTTGCCCGATCGAACGGTCAGATATGCTCTGAGCCGCCTCGATGAGGAGAATACCATCTCGTCCAGATTTTCGGTTATGGATGCCCGCCGACAGCTGTACACACTCGACATCAATTCCTAAGTCGATCAAGTATGTCGGCAAGGAAGAAGTTCCTCCAACCCTTCCTCGGCTCCAATTGGATCTTTGGATTGCATGAATGGCTCCGCCTTCTATGAAGGCGCCCCTCCCGGTTCACCGTCGCTCGTTTGCAGGGTCCGGGCTGCTCACATTGCTCACAGCGCTCCCTATCGGTCGCTGCGTTCTCTTGTTGTGGTTGCCGGCTTTCCCTTTGACTCTCACTCGGACGCTGCTGACGCGGCTCAGTGCGCGTCTCTGTGCACGCGTTGCCTTCTCGCTCGATCCTGCCGCTATTCTACAGCCCCAGCTGGACGGTGACCGCACCGGACATCTGGTGGCGTTGATCCCCTCCCTGCGAGGGAGTGGAGGCGAACAGAAATGGCAACACTCCAAGCAGTGACCGCTTCAAGCGGCGCGACGGTCACTGACCCAGATGCAGTCGAACAGCTCTGTGAAGCACACTCAGTACCTCACAAAGCGTCCTCAGCTCACTGCCGCTGAAGCCTGAATTACCGACGAATCTGGGCTGGACGGGTGCTCCAATGATCCATCCCAGCCGCGGAAGACAGAGTAGCGTCGCAGTCGGCG
>NZ_QPND01000028.1:0-31624 GCF_003344565.1 Saliphagus sp. LR7
GTGGCTTGGCGTAGTGCATTCCTGAGGCGCGAAGTTTCCGAGCGAGATGCGTCGGGTGATAGCTGACGCCGTAGCGGTCTTCGATGAGTGTGTGAATTTCCCGTGGCGTCCACGGTTGGCCGTCTTCGAGGAGCTCACAGAACTCGTTCCACTGTGCTGGGGTAAGCTTCGGCGGCCGGCCGCCGCCGAAGCGTGGGCGAAGTCCCTTGATACCACCGTTGTTCCACGCGCGTGCCCAGCGACTACTCGTCGGTTGGGAGACGCCGACGGCTTCACCAGCTTGTTGCTGCGTTCGTCCGTCGTAGAAACTCTTCACGAAGCATAATCGTCGGACGAGACACGTCTCGTCCGCCTTCTGGGCCGCATCAATCGCCTGATCCAACTCTCCGTCCGACAGATGCTCAACGAGCTCAAACCGACGTGCTCCGTTCATTACGAAGAATACGCCATCTGCGTATTCATCCGTTGCGCTGATCACTCTTACTCGGGGACTTAGCTAAAGATGAATGCCTTGACGAGATGCCCGGTGTCCTCGCCGTGTTTGACCTCGATGAGGCACTGCATTATAGTTCGCTCTGTCGGTGGGAACAAAAGTACCGAATGAGTGAACTCTACCGTCTGCTCCGCGCTTCGGCGGAGTAGACGGCCTGGAGTGGTGAAGTTCCAATTGACGCAAGTGGTTTCCAACGCGACCAGACCAGCCTCAGTACCTCACAAAGCGCCGCCAGCTCATTCGGTCCGAGTTCACCAATCTGTCCTGATGAGCCGCCAATAGTGAGTGAACGAAGCCAAAAGGCTTGGGAGCTGTCGCTGTCGGCGGCGATCAGCCGCCGACGCGACAGCATTGCCACTGACGCGAAGGCATGCTCGACCGGTGACTGCCGGTGGAACCGGTCGTCAGGTGGCCGGTTCGCGTGGACGGCCCTCGCGATGCGTCGGGCCGTCCACGCGGCCCGCCGAATCGGGATGGGTTCGCCGATGACCGACCGGATGTGTGGCGAGCGCGCGTCGTACCGGCTGATGGGAACGATGGCGATGACATGACAATACGGCGGGTCGGACTTCTCGCCGCCCTGTCCAGTGACCCCAAGTCTCGTGTCAGGCTCCACGCGATAGGTTCGACGATGGACGCACTATTGACGTCTGTCGAACGTCTTCATGACAATGTCGCGTTCGATGGCCTCAGTCACGCGCTCGGTTTTACTGGTGCTTGAGAGGACGGCGTTGATTCCCACGTCTGAAACGAGTTTCTTCGAGAGGGTCTTTTCGAGGTGGACGAACGCTATCTGAACAGCATTCGAGAGGACAAGCGAATCCAGCGTCTCTTGACCGTGACGGAAATGGGATTGATACTACCGGCTCTAAGTCTTTCAAGATTCTCGGCACCACGTATTGCCGAGAGTCTTCACATAGTTACAGCCAGCAGTATGACGATGGTCCCCCCGATCACCGAAGGGTGATCGTTGACCGCGAGAATAACCCGAGACTGGAACCGTACCGTACGGTCGGGTTCAGTTTGCTGAATTGTCGGTCGAACGGTGACCGAGGGGATAGTCACCGACAGTGACGGGAAGTCGACCGGTCGTGGGGCTGCCGAAGATGACTTCGACAACCGCGTCGAGATGTACCATGCTTCCCTGGTACACACCGCCGTAGGCGGCGACGGCAGCAGGGGCTCGGTAAGAGGCGATATCGTATGGCAACTCTTGTGCGACAGCCACGAGTCGCGGCTCGCGTTCACTGAGTCGCTCCACTAGGGAAGCCTGTCCGGCCGGGAGGTCAGGCATCCCCCGACCCGAGTGAGTGAGGGCGACAACGCGGTCGGCCGCGTCCGCAAGCGCCTCGGCCGTCTGCACCGCCTCATCGGTCGGGTCTCGTGACGATGCCCGCCATGTAACGACCTCGCCAGCGGCCTCGTCGCGTATCGCCGCCGCGACGCGCGTAACTCCCTCGGTGACGCCGGCGACGAGCGTCGTCAGCGACGCTTCGGGGTCGAAAGGTATCACATCCTTGTTTCGAACGATCGTCACGCTCTCGCGTGCGATTCGAGCGGCCGTCTCCCGGTTGGTGGGGGTGCCGACGGCGGCCGTCGCGCTGAGCGGGTCGGGGACCTTCGAATCGTACCCGTTGAGGAGGCCCACTCGTCGCTTCGCGGCGAGGACACGTCGAACGGCCGCCTCAACCCGCTCGGGAGGAAGCTCTCCCGACCGAATTGCGCCGGCGAGTGCCTCGACTGTCTCGAGCTGCGCGTCGAACGCATCAGGACCTTTCGAGACGGCGAGGACGACGTCCGCGCCCGCTGCGATAGCCCGAACGGCTGCCTCCCCACGCCCCCATCCTGATGTGACGCCGTCCATGTCCATCGAGTCGGTGATGACGAGTCCATCATAACCCAGTTCCTCGCGGAGTAGATCGGTCAAGACGGCGGGCGAGAGCGTTGCAGGACGCTCGTCGTCGAAAGCCTCGGTGACCACGTGGGCAGTCATGATAGAGTCGACGCCTGCGTCGATGGCTCGTTCGAACGGCGGTAGGTGTATCTCCTTGAGCGTCATGGGGTCAGCGTCAACGACCGGGAGCCCGGTATGGGAGTCAACAGTCGTATCGCCGTGACCAGGGAAGTGTTTCGCAGTGGCCAAGATGCGGCTGGCCGCCCCTCCACTCTGGTACCCGTCGATGGCTGCCGTGACGAACTCCGCAACGTGATCTGGGCGTTCCCCGAACGACCGCACGCCGATGACGGGATTCTCCGCTGTCGTGTTCACGTCGGCGACCGGCGCAAAGTTCCAGTGAATTCCCATCGCGCGGAGTTCACGGGCCGTAACCGCCGCTGCGGTCTGCGCGTTCTCCGGGTCGCCGGTCGCCCCGAGCGCCATCGGGCGTGGGAACGCGGTCCCACCCTGACTTCCGTCAGCGGCGGTGGGTGGTGCGTCCCCGCTCATCAGAGGCATATTGCTGGTCGATCCGTCGTCGAAGTCACCAGCGACGAGCAATGGAAGTCCTGCACTCGACTCCGCCGCGTACTCTTGTAGTCGGTTCGTGAACGCGGTCATGTACGCAGGGTTGTTCGGCGTTCGGACGAGGGTCGACCCGACACCGTACTCGGTGAACAGTCGGTATTGCTCCCGTTCGCTCAGGAACTGCGGCAGCGACATCACGAGCTGTCCAGCTTGCTCGCGTCCTGAGAGGTCGGAAACGAGCTGTCCGATCGCGTCCGTCATCGGTAACCCTCCTCCTCCCGCTGTTTGCGGAGCGGTTCCTCGGACGAATCGCCGTCCAGTCGTTCCACGACAATGGTAACGAGCTCGTTCGGTACTTCATTGTATTTATCAAGTGTGCCCATCACGCTGACATAGAGCGGGTGGAGTAACGAGAACAGAGTTTCGTTGTGGATTTCGCGCTCGACCGCCACGGTGATCGGTGGGTAATCGTGCCCGAAAACACTTAGCATGAGTGAACTCATATGGTCGATGGAGCCGTTGTCATCCGTGTTCCGGACGTGACTGCCCGCGCCACGTTCTGAATGAGTTGGCACGAAGGCCTGCACCCAACCCCTAGATTTATCTATATTAGTCTGTAATGCCCGCAAAACAATCCGTCGAGTCTGATCGAGTAAACCACTGGTATGGTCCGCAATGTGCGAATTATCCATCATCGCTACCAGAATGGGGCCCGGCCTCGGTTAAATGTTCGTGGCACGGGGACACAGTTCATGGATAGTAAATTTCAGCCTACTCAGTACTCGCGATAGCCCGGATTATTGAAAGGCAATATCTCGGGGCGTTGTTCGCCCGCCGCGATCATCCGATCGGCGAGTCGTGCCATCAGATCGTCGGCCACCTCGCGGTACTCGGGGCGGCCAACAAGATTCACCCGTTCGGCTGGGTCCGCACGCAGGTCATAGAGGTATCGTTCGACGTAGATGTCACTCGACGGGTCATCCATCCCGCTGCGCCAACCGTTGAGTTCAGGAGCGGCGACGGCGTACTTCCAACGGTCGGTTCGAATCGCGCGCCCAATCTCCGACTCGCTGATCTGGACGAACGCCTCCTCCCGCCAGTCGGTCGTTTCCCCCTCGATCAGCGACAGGACGCTCCGTCCCTGCATCACGTCCGGAACCTCGATACCTGCCGCGTCGAGACAAGTTGGTGCGAGGTCGACCAGTTCGACTGGTTCCTCGACGACGCCGCCATCATCGAACCCGGGGCCGTCGACGATGAATGGTACTCGGATGCTTGACTCGTGGGCGCTGCGTTTGTACTCGCCGGGACGCGTCCAGAAGTGACAGCCATGGTCACTCGCGAACATGACGACAGTATTCTCCCGCTCATCAAGCCGGTCGAGCGTGTCGAACAGTCGCGCGAGATTCTCGTCGATGCGGCGGCAGATGCCGTAGTAGTCGGGGAGTTCGGCATACCAGTCACCCGGCCGCCCATGGAGGTCCGGAGGAATCCACGGGTCATCGTATCGGTCGGCATAGCCCTCGGGAGCAACGTACGTCTCCATGTCGTTTTGGTGATGTGGTTCGAGGTACGATAGAAAGCAGAAGAAGGGGTCGTCGAGCGAACTGATGGCCTCGAGCGTCTCAATGGCGTGGTCAGTGTAGGCGTCGACACGATACTGGTCCTCGAAGGTGACGCGCTCACCGTCGGCGTCGAATAGGTGGCCCTCGAACGGGTGGGAGGTAAACTCTGGGACGTCTGCAGCTATCCAGTGGTCGTAGCCGCCGCGCCGTTCAGGGGGGACAGGGTCCTTCTGTGTCCCTGCGAGATGCCACTTGCCAACATACGCCGTCTCGTACCCCTCTGTCGCGAACTGCCGGGCAAGCAGATGGTCAACATCCGGGAGCGACTCAGCATTGCGCCAGACGCCGTTTTCGGTAGCGTATTGGCCGGTCTGGAGACAACCTCGACACGGACCACAGAGCGGTTGCGAGGAGACGGCGTGCTCTGCGCGCGTCCCTCGATCGGCCATGGCATCGAGTGTTGGCGTGAGGTCCATCGGACTCCCGTAGGCACCGACTGTGTCCCACCGTTGCTGGTCGGTCAACACGACTAGAACGTTCGGCCGGTCGTCGATCTGTGTCGGCATGTCCGAACCGACTGTCCAGGCCGTAATAAGTGGTGGCACGCTGCTTGGGATCAAGCGCGAAGTGAAGCCATCCCCGTCCGGTGAGGGCCGGGTACGGGGCCGCGAGCCCGCAAGCAGCGACAAGGCTTTGCACTGCCTGCCGACACCGAGTCGGACTTAGAGATGGGAACCACTCGCGGCTCCGAGGACCGGTCTTGAGCGCGGATCCACGAGGTGGTCCGAGGAGTCGCCCTTGCGACGACTGGATGAATGGCCCGAGCGTGACGATTCCGAGGCACTACGGCCAAAGGTGGTGTTGAGAGGATACTTGACCTTCTGGGATATGTGTGTGAAGGCATCGCTCTCGTCCCCATCGTTAGCTGAAATTGAGTGAGTAAGACAACTTTTGGACATGGGAAGCTAAATATTCTAGAAGCGCGCAGAGACTGTATGCTCGACGGTGATTCCTCTTGTTGGGGGGGAAACACGGAATGAGGGTGACGGTGCGCGCGTCGAGAGTCGCGACGATGCCCCCGTATCGGAGCTAAACACTTCTCGAATGACACGGACTGGTGGCGACTCGTTTCTGATGGGAACCGATGACGTCGGTTTCGAGGATGATGGCGAGAGACCCGTTCGTGAGGTAAGTCTCGATGAGTTCTACGTCGGCCAACATGCTGTAACAAACGCGGAGTTCTACCAGTTCGTTACCGACACTGGATATACGACCGATGCCGAGCGCTACGGGTGGTCGTTCGTCTTCGAGGACCATCTCACGGACGGCGGCCACCAGCATACGTTCGACTCGGCCGGTCCGGCACCGTGGTGGGCAGCAGTTGAGGGCGCCTGCTGGTATCGGCCGTTCGGCCCGGATTCCGGCATTGAGGACCGTCTCGACCATCCCGTGGTTCACGTTTCTTGGAATGACGCTGTCGTCTACTGCAAGTGGGCAGGCACGCGGCTTCCGACCGAAGCTGAGTGGGAGTACGCCGCTCGCGGGGGACTCAGCCAGCGACGGTTCCCCTGGGACGACGACCTCACCCCTGACGGCGAACATCGCTGTAACATTTGGCAGGGCGAGTTTCCCGACCACAACACCGCCGCGGACGGCTACGATCACACCGCACCCGTCGACGCGTTCAAACCCAACGGCTATGGCCTCTACAACCCAGCGGGCAACGTTTGGGAGTGGACCGCCGACTGGTGGGCCGCCAACCACGAAGAAGGTCCTCTTGAGGACCCGACGGGTCCTGACGATGGGACGACGAAGGTGATCCGGGGCGGGTCACATCTCTGCCACCGATCTTACTGTAACCGATATCGTGTAGCTGCCCGAACCCAGAATACCCCCGACAGCACGACCAGCCACATCGGGTTTCGAATCGCCGGTGATCCATAACGATTAAAGATCTCACGAGTATCGCCTGGATCCGGTAGCTCAGACGGACTCATGTGAGTCAGTTTTAGAAGAAAACCGAACTAATGGGAAGATCCCTTTGGATCGGGCTTGTCCAGTCCGAGAGCCGGCTAGCTTTATAACTCCTTCGCAACGGTGTTAGTTCATGGACCGGCCCTTCGACCCGGCGGACCTGCCCGCCCCGCGTGACCTACCCCGGCAGTCCCTGCCAGACCCGCTAAAGATGTTCGACGGAACACCTATCGAGACTCCTGGCGACTGGAATGAGCGTCGCAGACCAGAGCTGAAACAGTTATTCGAGCATTACGTCTACGGCTACCGGCCACCGGCGCCCGAGATTGAGACTACTGTCGAGCGGACCGAGGAAGTGCTTGACGGCCAAGCGATACTGACCGAGATTGACATTGTCTTCACAGAGGTTCCGGCCGCCCCGTCGCCGCGGCTAGCGCTGTTCACTCCATCCGATGTCGACGCGCCGGTCCCGACAGTCCTCGCACTCAATAGCAGTGGCAACCACACGACCGTTGGGGACGACCGTGTAACCCTGACCGAGACCACGCGTCAGCGCGGCGGGACTCCGGATGAGAGAGGCAATCGGGCCGACTCCTGGTGTGTACCGTACCTTCTCTCGCGGGGGTACGGATTCGCAACCGCCCACTGTGAGGCGTTCTCGACAGACGAAGACCGAACGGGTGGTGTCCACCCCCACATCGAGACACCTGGGATCCCTGAGGGGCGCTGGGGGACGCTCGCAGCGTGGGCGTGGGGGCTCGAACGCTGTGTCACCGTCCTTGAAAGCGAGGAGCACGTGGACGGGACGGGAATCTGCTTGTCCGGACATTCCCGCCGGGGCAAGGCAGCCTTACTCGCCGCCGCGTTCGACGAGCGGGCCGCGATCGCAATCCCCCAGAAGTCGGGCACCGGAGGAACGGCGCTGTCCCGTGGTAACGATCAAGAGACCATCAGCCGGATCAATCAGTCGTTCCCCCACTGGTTTAACGGCCGATTCCCGGCATTCAGCGGCCGCACCGAACGGCTCCCAGTCGATCAGCATCTCCTGATCGCGCTGGTAGCGCCTCGTCCTGTGATCGACCTTGAGGGGATGCGCGACCACTGGGCCAATTTCGGACGTGCCCGAGACGCAATCCGAGCGGCGGCCCCGGCGTACGACCTCCTTGAGGGCGCTCCTTTCGCCGAGGACGGCGGGGAGGCTAGCGATGGTCGAGTCGAGGACGACGTGCCTCGGGGCGACCTCCTGCTGGAGAACGACCGGATCGGGGCGGAGACGTGCGGACGCCTCCTTCAGTACCGGCGTGACACAGGTCATACGATGGAACGTGGCTATTGGAGGGCTGCACTTGACTTCGCCGACTGCCACCTCCGCGAGTGACGACATGAACCGAGCAAAATTTGATGCCTGCCATGATCAACCTTGAATCAAAAGTCTTGTGGGACGGCTAGATCCCTACAACTCTGTTTAGTATTAAAAAACGCATTATCGCCTGTCGCTCATTGCTATACCGTGGCCTCACACCCATATGTTTGTAATGCGGTGGAGAATCTAACACGTAGGTTTGATGGATTCAATGAGGTGTGAGAACTCCCTTTCATGCCTGCAATAATCATTAGACATTTCGAGGGCTCCGGTCTTGAGTTACCGCGTTTCGGTCATGAAAGTCGTTGTTCATCTCTAAGCTATTCACGTGAGGTGTTTGTTTAGTATTCGGAAACGACCATCACTCAATCGAAATCGACTGCCATGATCGTGTCGCTGTCAACCCATGATTTTCATAGTCAGATGAGCGAAATGCATATAGATCACACGTTACACCGCCCGGTAAGAGACAAAGGAATTCAAACCCGTTTTGTATTTCCAAACAGTATGAGTCGTTTCAAGAAACTCGTCTCTGGAGTATCAACAAGGGTCGTTCTCTGTCCTCATTATGTAGGTCCATGTGGATGGATGTACGCCAACGAAAGAGGGTCAGAAAGGAGGTATCGATGATAGGGTCAGCGCGATCTCGTAGCCGTCAGCTACCGGTATTCGCGGGTGTCTCGGTTACCGATCTCCACGTTCGAACTACCCGAAGGTTTATCCGGCACGTTCCCTACCCATCACCGATGGAAGTACTTGTCACGATTCCCGACACTGATCTACGCGCGAGCTTTTTCCCGCCCGAACGCCGGGAGCGACTCGAGTCGTTCGGTACCGTCAAGTGGAATCCGAAGCCCGAACAGTTCACCCCGGAGGAACTCCAAGATCGGCTGACCGGTGCAGACGTGTGTGTGACGGGATGGGGAACAACAAAACTCGATGGAAGCGTCATTTCCGAGGCGGACAGCCTCGAATTAGTCACACACATCGGCGGGAGCGTCGCATCCATCGGATCCCATGCGCTCTATGATGCGGGCGTCACTGTCTGTAGCGCGAACGCAGTAATGGCGGAGTACGTCGCGGAGGGGATCCTTGGCTTCGTACTCGCTTCGCTCCGAGAGATCGCGTCATTCGACGCGACGCTAAAAGAGGGAGGATGGAAAGACGGCAGCAGACGACCGGAGTCGCTGTTCAACGCGACCGTCGGGTTCGTCGGTCTCGGTGCCGTCGGACGGACTCTCCTCAAACTGCTCGACCCGTTCGACGTCGATGTGTTGCTGTACGATCCGTACGTCTCAGATCGAGAGGTCACCGAGTTCGACGCCGTCGAGCGGACGGATCTGGAGGATGTTCTCGGGGCGGCCGACGTTACCTCCATTCACGCACCGAAGACGAGAGAGACGCTCCACATGCTCGATGCCGAGCGACTCGCGTGTATGCCGGATGGAGCTACCCTAATAAACGCCGCCCGCGGAGCGATCGTCGATCAGGACGCCCTGATAGACGAACTCCGTCGGGGACGGCTTTCGGCAGTGATCGACGTTTACGAGGAAGAGCCGCTCCCGAAGGACAGCCCGCTTCGGTCGTTCGAGAACGTGATTCTGTCTCCACACGTTGCGGGCCATCCATCCAGATACAGGATGCCGGACACGATCCTCGACGAGATCGAACGGTTCTCGGAGGGTCAGCCCCTCGAACACAGCATCTCCCGTGACCGATTCGAAGGAATGACCAACGACCAGCTGACCACCCGGGACGGAGCATAAACACATCAGAAGTCCGGAAATGGCGACCCGACTACCGAGAACGAAGACGATCGCTGATCGGGATTCTCGTCGGTCGACTGTTCAACGGCCGTCCTCTATCGACAGGAGCGGCGAGCGATCGACGGCCATCCGTGCCGTCTCTCGGGCCTCGTCTTCGTATTCGGAGAGTGGAACCATGCCATCGAATTCGGCTTCAAGATCAGCCAGCCGAAGGTCCTCGTCGAGCGATTCAATGACGAACAAGCCGTCATCAGGGTACGCGTGGATCATCACCGAGTCGCCGTACCTCTTCTGGAGTTCGCGAGCCCACTCGAACCCCCCGGTCATCGTGTAGGAATCACAATCAGTGTTGATCGACGCGAACGAAAATCGCGCAGTGCCACCCTGGAGGTCGACGTCCTCGGCTTTTGGCGTGTTCCAGCCCCCCGTTCGGGCGATTACGTCGCCGGTTGGCCGATACACGTGTGCTCCGTGTTTATCGCAGAGAGCTACGTGAAAGCCCTGGTATCGTGCCCAATCACGGAGGTTGCCGTCCGCAGACCCGAGCGTCGGGAAGAACACGAGGTCGGCCCCTTGTTGTGCCAAGTGCCGAGCGATCTCTGCGTACTGGGCGTCCCAGCAGATGAGAGCACCGACGGTCCCGAACTCCGTTTCCCAGACCGGGACGTTTTCGCCTGGTGTGAGGCCCGAGTTCACCTCCCCAGAAGTGGGGGCAACCTTCCGATAGACACCGACGACGTCGCCGTCACGGCCGATGAAGGCGACCGAATTGTGCAGGCTCTCGCCGTTTCGCTCGTACATCGGGAGCAGGACGTAGCTATCGAGTTCCCGTGCCATCCGTCCGACAGCCCGGGTCGCCGGTCCCGGAATCGGCTCCGCGACCGCCTCGAGTAGCCCGTCGCCCCGTGTTGCGTGGTGAAGGGTGAGTTCAGGAAAACAGACAAAATCCGGGTCGTACGTGGGTGCTTGATCGAGCAGTGTGAGGACGTTCTCGAGATTGATCGAAGTCCGCTTCTCGGGGTCGGCCTCGTCACTTGGGTTGTGGAGAGCGACGGAGAGGACTCGTGCATGGCGCATGCTACCATCTATTTCGATCTCCTACTTTACTGTATCGGGAGAGGCGGGAAACCGGACACGGAAATCACACGAGACCTTTCGGCGGTACACTTAGGGTAGGGGAGTTCATCCGGTTGGCCATGACTGACAGCACTTCCGAGGCCACCGACCGACCGAACATTGTAATGGTTCATCCACACAATTTGGGGCAACACCTCGGCTGTTACGGGTGGGACGTCGAGACGCCAAACGTGGACTCGATCGCAGACAAAGGGGTACGCTTCGAGAACTACTTCTGTACGGCTTCGCACTGCTCGCCGGCCCGAGGCAGCATATGGACAGGGAAGTATCCACACAGAAACGGCCTGATCGGATTGGCTCATCTCGGGTGGGAGCTGCACGACGACGAACGGACACTCGTCGCGGACCTCAACGAGGCAGGCTACTCGACGCATCTCTTCGGCTTACAACACGTCTCGTCGGATCCCACACGGCTCGGCTTCCAACACGTGAACGGTTCGACCCACGAGTTCAACGTCGACGAGCCGGCCGACGAAGTTGCTAGAGATGTCGAGTCGTTCCTCAGAGACGTCGAGCCGACCGACGAACCCTTCTTCGCATCGGTCGGCTTCTCGGAGGTGCATCGGGAACCTCTCGTCGAGCGGTGTCTCGACTGTGGGTGGACCTTTGATCTGCCTGGATATGACTCCGATGATCCGGAGACTGTGGAGCCGTTGCCGTACCTACCCGATCGCCCCGGTATTCGGGAGGACCTCTCGTACTTTCGAGGAATGGTCTACGCCATCGACGACGCGGTAGGCCGTATCGACGACGCCCTGGCCACTGAAGGGCTTAAGGAAGATACGATTTTGATCTTCACGACCGACCACGGCATCGGGTTCCCTCGGGCAATGGGAACCTGCTATGATCCGGGCGTTGAGACGGCACTGATCGCGCGCTGGCCAGCCCGTTTCGACGTCGGAACGACCCGCGAAGAACTCCTGAGCGCGGTCGACTTCCGACCCACCCTACTCGATGTCCTCGGAATCGACCGTCCGGCGGACGTCGACGGTCGAAGTTTCGCCCCGTTACTGACTAGTGGAGAGTACGAACCCCGTGATCGACTGTTTCTCGAGTTTACGTGGCACAGCAAGTACAACCCGATGCGGGCCGTTCGAACGGACCGATACAAGTACGTTCGAAACTTCGGCGATCTTCCACTTGTCTACATCCCCGCTCCCCTGTTTTCGAGCGCAGCGGGTAGGGAGGTCCGTGCCGAGTTCTATGGCAGCCAGCGTCCGGAGGAAGAGTTGTACGATCTCAGGTCAGACCCACATGAACGGGAGAATCTGGCCGAAGAGCCTGAGCATGCTGATCAACTGTCGACGTTGCGAGACGCGGTCGATCAGTGGATGGAAACCACTGACGACAGATTGTGCGAGGGGGCGTGGCCGCCATCGGCGATTCAAGAGGAACGGGTCTGGAAGTCGCCGTGGATTCCCCGCCACGACGGGCGTCACTGCTGATCGAGTTGTTTCCTTCGACCCCGATCGATTCCTGCCCGGTTACTCGATTCGTGTGAGCGCTTCCTGGGTCGTCTCCCGCAGTTCGGGCTCCAAACCGTCCTCGTCGAGGAGTTCAGACAGGGCCTGTTTGGCGGTCTCACCGCCAGCGTAGCCAAGCGCGATGACCGCGCTTGCGCGGACGAACATTTCTTTTGTGTCGAGACAACCGATCAGTGGGTCGATTACGGGTTCGACGGCATCAGAGTCTTCCTCTGCGACGTACGAAAGGAGGCCGGCGGCCGACCCCTGTACCGGTGGCGTTCCCTCTTGCAGGAGTGGGGCCAGATCGGTAATTTCGGCCGCAACTGCACTGGTCACCGCTTCGGGGGCGGTTCCTGCGACCAACCCGAGTGCCCGTGTCGCGCGGCTCCGGAGGGGAACGTCCGAGGAATCAAGCATATCGGCGAGTACCGGGATTGCCGGCTCAATGCGTGAAGGATCGGTTTCGGCGAGAGCGGCTAACGCGTTGACTAGTTCTCGGCAAACAGTTCGCCGATCGACGGTCTCGAGAATCTCGATCAGGTCCTCGGTATACGGGTAGATTTCGGCCGGGATTTCTCGGGTACTGTCGGCGACGAGCTCGGCCGCTACCAGCGGAGCGTCGATCGTGATTCCGGATCGGCTCCGAGTCCCCGGACCATCCATCGTAGGGGAGTACGTTCCGTCTGTCGAGCTTTCTGAGAGTTTGTCTGCATGCTTGAGCACTTCGAGGAGGGCAGGAAGCGAGGGGACGATCGCGTTCGGATCGACCTCCGCGACGTTTCGGAGTAAAACGATGATGTGGTCGTATTCGAAGTACGGTGGCTCGTCCGATGCAGGTTGAAGGTCCGATGCTACCGGAGCTATATGTTCGGGGTCATGTTCGGACATGTATGCGAGCGCCCAGACGGCGTGACGACGGGCAAACGGGGACTCTTTATGAAGAAGGGAGGTGAGTTGATCGACAGCGGGTTTGGCCCGTTCGGGATGACGGCTCGCGACCGACTCGACGATAGTCGCGGCAACCGTTCGGACATCATCGTTTTCATGAGCAAAAAGCGGGTCGATGGTGTTGAGTAATACGGACGCGAGCGACGGATCGGCCTCAACCTTCCGATCAAGGACGTCCACAAGCTGACGTCGTTCAGCGACGTCGGCTTGCTCGATGAGCGGAACGATTTCCTCGATACGAACGGTCTCAAGGTCGTCCTCTTCGAGTTGCTGGCCGTCATCGGGTTCGTTTGTGTCGGTCATGTTCCGCGTATTGGCGATTGACTGTGGTCAATCTGTGGATTCCACGCCTGTTCTCGGATTGTGCGAACTGGATAGGGATTGTTGCGCTCGCCATCATCCCACTCATTTAATCGAGCCGGCCGAGGATCCAGTAACCAACGTGAACAATCACAGCCAGTCCCATAAGAATGGCTGAGAGTGCACCCGCAAGGCCTGCCTCAATCGACATCCCACCGAGTTCCAACAGGAGCCCGAACAGAAGGATGCTCACCGCGAAGGCGAAGAACAGGACCGTCTTGGGTGCGGACTCAATTCGATCGGCCACCGTTTCGACTCTGCCCATAGACATGCTATCTCACGGTTTCTCACTCGGGGTTAATAGCCTTTTCCACGCTTGATCTCTCGTTTCGGGGGAGTTTAGTGATTGAACGCCGAACGACCAGGTAATGAAAGAGCAATTCTGGCAGATACTGTGTGATTCGCTGCCGTTCTTTTCGCTCCTGTTTACCGCCAACGTGGTGTTTCTCGTTTTGCTAGGCTTGTCGTGGGCGTTCACGACTCCGACCGCCGAAACGACCTACGTTTCCGTCCTCGCTCTCGGTCCAATTATCGTTTCACTCCTGCTCTCGATCTATATTATCAGGCGGTGTCGGGCCTGATGCGGCCCGCTGCACGTGTCAATCCCCGAGACGGCCGGGGGGCTGACAGAGGTTTACTCAGACGACGGATGGCGTGATAACAAGTTCCGGGAGTAAATTATCTCACAGATAAGTTTATGAATCTGTAGTACGCTCGTTCGATCGGACTCTGTGAGATGACACGTAATACCAAATCACATAACGGCTCGAGCGATAGTACCGGTTCAATTTCTCGCCGCCGACTCCTCGAGATCGCGGGAACTGGATCAGCAGCAGGGTTAGCTGGCTGTGTCGGTGGAGAAGACGGGGAGGACGCTACCGGAGTTGGCAACGGGAACGGCAATGGCAACGGCAACGGCAACGGCAATGGCAACGGCAACGGCAATGGCAACGGCAACGGCAACGGCAATGGCAACGGCAACGGCAATGGCAACGGCAACGGGAACGAAAGCGGCGGCAACGGAGGATCGGGCGGTCAGTGGTGGATCAGTCGAGTGTCCACGAATCCGGCGGACATCGACTTCAATCAATACCGTTCGAACTCCGACTGGTACGTCAGCTCGCTCATCCATGGGTTCGGTGCGAAGCTCTGCCGACGGCCTCCACTAACCTGGGTGCCGGTCCTGTTCAAAAACTGGTCGTTGGACGGGACGACGTACACGTTCGAGTTGAACGAGAATTTCACGTGGCACGACGGCGAGCCGGTCACTGCAGAAGACATCCGCTTCAATTACGAGTTCGTCTCCGACCAGCGAATGGCGACGGGGAAACACCGACCCGCTCTCGACTACACTGCCGAGGGAGAGGAGGGATGGCCGACTGCCCCTGACGACTACACCCTCGAGTTCGAACTATCTGAGGAAGCGAATCCTGACGTCATTCTTAACGATTTCCTCGGTGAACCATACTGGTATCCGCCACAGGTGTACGGGGAATATAACGAACGATTGGCCGACGCCTCCAGCGACGAGGAGGTCGAAAACATCCGCGTCGAACTCGCCGACGAGGTTACGTTCGACAGCCCCATCGGATTTGGTCCGTTAAAGTACGTCAGTCACAACAATCAGGAGATCGAGATGGAGTTCTTCGACGACTATCCATGGGAGGACGTCCAGCAGCAACTCGTCGATGCGCTCGGCGCGGACAACATGGAATCGGATCCGACCGGATGGGGCGCGCCGAACTTCGAGGGCATTCGTGCGAAACACGTTAACGACGACAACGCGATGGAGCAGGAGATCCGGTCGGGAAGCATTGACGGCGGCGTTTCCCCTTACATCGAGTCCAGCCAACTCCCCGACGGGATGTCCACGCCGTTGTTGCCGATCCTGCACGGCCACGGCGTTCACTTCAACTTCTTCGACTGGGGCCCCGAACCGGGCGATCCACTGCTCCAGGACGTCAACGTTCGGAAAGCCCTGAGCCACTCCATCGACAGAATGGCTTCCGGCATCCAGTACGCACAGGGCGTTGAGGACGCCACTCTCGACGAACTCATGACGGGGTTGCTTCTGGACCAAGAAGACGAGTGGCTCAGCGATGACTTCAAGAGCCAACTCGACAGCTACGAGCACGATTACGACGCTGCCGCGGAATACTTCGAGGCGGCCGACTTCACGATGAACGGGGGGACGTGGCAGACTCCCGACGGCGAGGAATGGCGTCCTGTGATGAAGACCGGTTCGGGGGTCACGAACTACGTGAACGCCTTCGAGGTCATCAGTTCGAACCTCGACGAGGCGGGCGTCAACGTACAGGTGGAACTTGAGGAGAACAGTACGTTCTTCAGCCTCGGCGATCACGAATCAGGAATGGACATCACTTCGACGTACTGGGGTGGTGCAGCGAGTCACCCGTATC
Organism: Saliphagus sp. LR7; assembly: GCF_003344565.1. NCBI lineage: Archaea > Methanobacteriati > Methanobacteriota > Halobacteria > Halobacteriales > Natrialbaceae > Saliphagus > Saliphagus sp. LR7. The sequence goes on from NZ_QPND01000028.1 coordinate 15,957, forward strand.
ACGCGTTCTTCTGGACGTATCTTCGTAACACCGAGACGCCCGACGGCGGGAGCGAACCCGACAACTATCTCCCGGGGAATGCGACGGAAGGTGAGGAAGAAGTCATGGAGGTCCCTCCCGTTGGCGAACCCGATGGCGACCGGTCGCTGACGGTAGACCCCGAAGCGCGTCTCTCGGAACTCCGAGGAAATCTCGAGGACGAGGCCCAACAGGAGATCATCAACGAGTTGGCGTGGGCGACGAACTGGTGGGTCCCGAAAATCACGTGCAACGAGAACTTCCTTGTCGGCGCAATGAATACAAACGGATGGCAGATGCCTGACCCCAACAACGCTCCCGAAATGGGAATCAATCCTCATTACAACATGCCGTTTCACTTCGGCTTGATTCGATCGGAAGAATAAGGATCGAACGACCGTAAACGGACATCCAGGGAGTAGAAATCCTTATAGGGTTGGGGTAAGATGCTTCGGGTATCGTATATGCGGTCTTTGATAACGAATCGGATGGATACGACTCTGCTCACCGGCCCCGTGGTGAGTTCACATCCTGCACAGCGCTCATCAATGAAACCGACCACCCCATAGAGATCATGGCCAACACTAGGTATTTCCTCAGTCGAGTTGCACAGGCGCTCATTACTTTCATAAGCGTGCTTACCCTCACGTTCGCGTTGATCAGACTCATGCCCGGTGGGCCGGCTGCACTCATCAGGGCACAACTCGAGACGAGCGGTCAATCGTTTACCGAAGAAGAGATCAACAATCAGGTCGAGTTGTACACACAAATAAATCCTGAAACGCCGATTCCACAGGCATACGTCGAATACGTAACGTCCGTACTAACGGGCAATCTCGGCGAGTCGATCTGGTATAGCCGGTCAGTGATGGAGATTCTGGCGGACGCGATGCCGTGGACAATATTCCTCTCTGCGGTGTCGTTACTGTTCATTTATGCCATCGGGGTCGCCCTCGGTGCCGCGATGGCGTACGTCGAAGGCTCGAAGTTCGACTTCAGCTCGTCACTCGTGTCGGTCGTGATTACGTCGGTCCCGTTCTACGTCATCGCGATCATTTTGCTTTGGTTCGGTGGATACGAGTGGGGACTCTTTCCGACCGGTGGACGGGTGAGCCAGGACGTTGCGCCGGGACTCACGATCGGCTTCATCGGGAGCATCCTCTATCACGCCGCGATGCCGCTTGCCGCGCTGATAATCGCCGGGTTCGGCGGTCGAGCGCTGGCTATGCGTGGAAACAGCATTCAGGTGCTCGGCAACGATTACCTCCGTGTCGCACGGCTTCGTGGTCTCTCCGAACGACGGATCTCGCTCAAATACGTCGGCCGAAACGCGATCCTTCCAATGTACACGAGCATCATGATCTCGATCGGGTCCCTCTTCGGGGGATCGATAATCCTTGAGCAGATATTCTCGTATCCTGGTGCCGGATACTACGTGCTCAATGCGCTCAATGCACGCGATTACCCGTTATTGATGGGGGGGTTTCTGTTCATCACCCTTGGCGTCGTCGTCGGCGTGTTCATCGCCGACCTGACGTATGGACTCGTTGATCCACGTACCGGATCGGGGGCTGATCGTGAGTCCTTCTAACGTTGAGGAGGAGGAGGTCGTCTCTGACCCTCAATCCACCTTCAACGTCACCGCCGACGCCGACATCAGCCGAAAGGAGCGCCTCCTGATCTTCCTCGACGAGTCAATACTCGCCCCCACCAAGATCCTGTGGAAAGACTACCGTGCGCGCATCGGGACCGCGATCCTCCTCGTCTACCTGTTGGCCGGTACCGTCGGCGTCCGGCTTGTCGATCAGCCGCGAGCGAGCGACGGACCGCTCCTACAGCCGCCGTTTCAGGATACGGCGTTCATACTGGGGACCGACCAGGTCGGAAAAGGGATCTTCGCCTCGTTGATCCACTCGACGCCGCCGATCCTGAAGATGATGTTCGCAGGAGCCGTTTTCTCGACCGCGATGGCGGTCGTCTGGGGCGTCGTTTCGGGATACAAAGGAGGAACGTGGGATCGACTGATGATGACGGTCGCAGACATCGTCATGACGATCCCGGGTTTGCCGGTGATCGTCGTTCTCGCTGCGGTCATCACCCCGGAGAACCCCTATTTCATTGGGCTGTTGCTCTCGATATCGAGTTGGGCCGGGTTCTCGCGGTCGCTACGGTCACAGGTATTGACACTCCGACAGGAGTCGTACGTCGAGGCGTCCAGAATTCTCGGCATGCGAAATCGGACCATCATGTTCAAGGACATTCTCCCGAACCTCATGCCGCTCATCATGGTTCATTTCGTCACCGGAGCCCGGGGCGTCATCTTTCGGGCCATCGGCCTGTATTTCATCGGCGTTCTCCCGTTCGATTCCGTGAACTGGGGCGTGATGATGAACCTCGCCTACCAGGACGGCGCCATCTTCGACCCGGGCAAATACCACTGGTTCATCGCGCCGACGGTAACCGTGTTACTGCTCTCGCTTGGGTTGATCTTGTTCGGGCAGGGGATGGACCGCATCTTCAACCCGCGAATAAGGGCGAAACACGCAAAGCACACCTCGGATCAAAACACGGAGGAACTCTAACATGAATACACAAACCGTTCACCACAGCACGCTCACGATCGGGTGGGACCGGGAGGAACGATAGTATGAGTACACATAACACGTTCACGAGCGCGACGAACCAGGATGAATCACCCATCCTTGAGGTGCGCGAGACGTCCGTCGTGTTCGATATGGATCGCGGCGAGTCGAGAGTACTCGATGGGGTCGACCTGGACATCCATCGCGAGGAGGTGATCGGTATCGTCGGGGAAAGTGGATCGGGAAAATCCATGTTTGCCTCGGCGCTGCTCGATGCGGTCGTAGACCCTGGCGTCCTGACTGGCGAGATAACATACTATCCCGAGCCCGATCAGCCGGTGAGCTTGCTTGATCTCTCGAAGGACGAGCTTCGTCGAACCCGCTGGGAGGAGATCTCGATGGTGTTCCAGGGTGCGATGTCCTCATTCAACCCCACGGACTCCATTCGGGGTCACTTCGAAGAGACGATCGACGCGCACAACGAGAACTTCCAGGAGGGGATGGCGCGGGCACACGAACTCCTCTCGGACCTGTATCTCGATCCTGATCGGGTCCTCGATTCTTACCCGCACGAACTCTCAGGCGGGATGAAACAGCGGGCACTCATCGCGCTCGCGATGGTTCTTCAGCCGAAAGTCCTTGTGATGGACGAGCCGACGGCGGCGCTGGATCTTCTGATGCAGCGATCGATCCTTCGGATGCTTCGCGAGGTCAAAGAGAAGTACGAGATCACGATGGTGTTCATCACGCACGATCTCCCGCTGGTCGCGAGCCTCGCCGATCGCATGGTCGTGATGTACGCCTTCGAGTTCGTCGAACGCGGATCGAAAGAGGAAGTCCTCTCGAACGCCGCCCATCCCTACACGCGAGCGTTGCTCAATGCGACACCGAGCCTGGGTATCGATCCCGACGAGATGAATCCGATCGAGGGAGCGAGTCCGGATCCCGTAGACGTCCCCAGTGGCTGTTCGTACCATCCGCGCTGTCCCCTTGCCGATGAGCTCTGTGTTCAGGAGGACCCCCAGTATCAGACAGTCACCGATAGCCACGAGGTCACGTGTTTCCACTGGGAGGAGGCAGCGGATGCCGTCGAATACGCGCTCCCCGAGGTGAGAGACGAATGAGCCGACGGGACGAAGAGCCGGTCATTTCAATCGAGGATGTCGAAGTCCACTTTGAGAGCAGTTCGAGTCTCTTTAACAACCTGTTCGGCGAACCGGATACCGTTCGTGCAGTCGATGGTGTATCGCTACAGATCCCCGAACGTGAGGTCATCGCACTGGTCGGCGAGAGCGGATGCGGGAAGACGACGCTCGGCAAGACCGTGATCGGCGCTCAACGACCGACCGGGGGGAGCGTGAAGTATCGCGGACAGGACATCTGGGACGCCAAAGACAGGACGGGAACCGTCGAAATTCCCCATACCGAGATCCGGCAAGCGCTCCAGATCATCCATCAGGATCCTGGGAGTTCACTGAACCCGAACCGGAAGGTAATCAAGACCCTCGAGGCGCCGCTGAAACGCCACAAGAAGGACCTCAACGTCCGGGATCGTCGGGCTCGTATCTTCGGGATGCTCGATACCGTCGGGATGGCCCCGGCCGAAGACTACGCACAGCGCTATCCCCATCAGCTTTCCGGCGGTGAGAAACAGCGTGTCGCCCTTATCCGGGCGTTGTTGATGAATCCCGACCTCATCCTCGCCGACGAGGCGATCTCGGCGCTCGACGTCTCGTTGCGCATCGAGATGATGGACCTCTTCTTGGAACTGCGGGACATGTTCGATACGTCGTTCGTATTCATCAGCCACGACCTCTCGAACGCCTGGTATCTGACCGAAAAGGCGGACGGCCTCATCGGGATCATGTATCTGGGCAACCTCGTCGAGATCGGACCCGCTCGCGAGATCCTCGAGAACCCACAGCACCCCTACACGAAGGCGCTCATGTGGGCGACACCAGACCTCTCCCTCCGCGATGACGCCGACGACATGCCCCTCCGTGAGATCGACGTTCCTGATCCAGTAGATCCGCCGAGCGGCTGTCGGTTCCACACCCGGTGTCCCGAGGCCCGCGAAGTCTGTACAGGGGAGATTCCCCCCCTCGATACCGTGAACGAGGACGGAGCTATCAGACATAAAGCGGCGTGTTACCGGATTTACGACGATCACGAGTACTGGCACAGCGACACACTGTCGGACAATCCTCTCGGATCGGAGGGGTCGGATGCGACGGCCGGAACGAGCGATTAATGCAGGGTTCTGTTCCGTTTCCGTCACTCTCGTCCCTACTTAGAGGTGAACCAGTGCTATCGAATCAGTGTCAGACATGTTCATGGAACGACCGCACGTCGTTATGGCATCCATTATATAGGCCTGTATGACGATTCTCGAACGAGCAACGCTGGACGAGCAGTTTCCTCGCTACAAGCGGTTCGATCCCGCGGTTCCTACATGGTGCGTGACGCCGGAAGACACCGGGTACATCCACCGATTCTTCAATTCCTCGCCGGTCAGTCCGTCGGGACGCTATCTCGCGCTTACGAGATTTCCGTTTGAGGACCGTCTCCCCGAACCCGGCGACCGCGCCAAAGTGACCCGCATCGATCTGACGACCGGCGAGACAGAGACGATTGCTGAAACCGCTGGCTGGGACACGCAGATGGGTGCTCACGTCCAGTGGGGCGGCGACGATGCACACCTATTTTTCAACGATCTCGATACGACTACCTGGGAACCACACGGAGTCATGGTTAATCTCCGGACGAACGAGCGGACTGTCCTCGACGGGACGGTCTATCACGTCTCTCCGGACGGCTCACAAGTTGCCAGCCCTGACTTACTCGGGACACGCGTCACTCAGGACGGATACGGGGCTATCGTCCCAGATAGGACGCTCCCGGACCATGACGGTGCTCCCGACGACGACGGGGTCTACGTCACCGACGCCAATACCGGCGAGACCGAATGTATCATGTCGCTCGGAGAGATCGTCGACAAGCTCGGGATCGACTGTGCGGGGAGGTACGGACCCGGCGATTACTACGGGTTCCACGTCGCGTGGAGCCCCAACGGCGAACGGCTCCTGTTCGCGATGCGTTACTGGCCAGAGAACCCAGAGAACTATTGGGATTGGAACCCACAGTTGATCACCCTTCGGGCCGACGGCTCGAACCTCGCTCTCGCGTTGCCGGCCGAGGCCTGGTCGGCGGGTGGCCACCACGTTCGCTGGACGCCCGACGGGACGCGCGTGACGATGAATCTCAAGCATGCTGAGGAGGACGTCCTTCGGTTCACCTCGGTTCGGCCGGACGGGAGCGGGTGGCACGCGATTTCGGAGACTCTCGAGGGATCCGGTCACCCGTCCCTCCATCCGGACGGCCGGACAATGGTGACCGACTCGTACCTTCACGAGAACGTCGCCTTCGACGATGGGACGGTTCCGATCCGACTCGTCGATCTAGAGACGGAGACCGAACGGACGATACTTCGCGTCCCCTCAAAGCCCATTTATTCCGGCCTGGACAACCGACTCCGGGTCGATCCACATCCTGCATGGGGGCCGTCTCACCGATACGTCGTCTACAACGCGTGTCCGGCTGGTCGCCGGCGAGTATTCATCGCCGACCTCGGGTCGGTCGTTGGCGACGGGGGCTACTGACACCGGTGAGTCACGGTGGTTGGGTTCGCTTCAGAGACGCCACGAACTGGATCGAGAGCCCTCCAGCGCCGCCCGGGAGTCCGAAGGCGGGCTCATTCTCGCCGGATCGCCCGGGGCTATTCGGTGGGACGATCGGGTCGAACTCGGCGGCGGTCTGTGTCGCCGACGCGGAACATCGTCACGTCGCGAGCAACCGCTCGAGACGCTGCCGGCTCCTCGCGATGTCCTCGAACTCGCTCGTCTTGACTTCGAGCGAGACGGTTCCGTCCCAGTCGTCGCCGAACGCCTCGAAGATCGCGGCGAAGTCGATGGTGCCGTCGCCGAACGGCAGGTGATCGTCGGACTCCCCGTGGGTATCGTTGAGATGAACGTGTGAGATCCGCTCGCCGTGTTCGGCGACGAACGCCGCGATCTCGGTCGAATCGAGGCCGTCACAGCGTGCGTGGCCGGTATCGAGGGTCATCGACGCCGCGGTCGCCTCGAACAGGTCGTCGAAGTCGCCGATCGGAATGGTTCCGCGAAGGGGATTCTCGGCGCAGAGTTCGACACCCAGATCCGCCGCGTACCCCTGGAGGTGATCAATCGAGTCGAGGACGTTCGCGGCGAGGTCGTCGCCGAGCCACGCCCTCGATTCGGCGTGAACGACGGCCTTCGATCCGCCCAACGCGGCCGCACGTTCCAGACACGCCTCGAGTTCCCGGACGCTTCCGGCCTGGACGTGTTCGTGTGGCGATCCGATGTCGAGCTGGTAAGGAAGATGGACGAGCAACGAGAGATCCGCCGCTTCGAGCAAGCCTGTTAGCTCGTCTTCGGACCGCTCGAGACGTTTCCGGTTCGCGCCACCGTGCATCTTGATCTCGACATGGTCGAACCCCTCCGTACCGGCGAACGGGATCGCTTCCGTCACCGAGTGCTGGTGCGAGACGACGAATCCGACTGACGGGTTCGGATACACGACACGGAACACGCTAGTCGTCGATAAATCAGTATCGGACTTGAAGCGTGAGGGCGATAGCGATCCGGTGCCATAATCGGTATTTATTAACTCCCGGTCAGTACTTCCTGGCTGTTCATGGAGTTTCGCCACGAGCGGATCGACGAAAACGCGCCCTGTACGCGACAGATGCTCTGTCAAACTACGGACTTGACAGGGAACGGTCGCCCGGACATAATCATCGGGGGAAACGAGGACGAACCGCGGATCTACTGGTACGAGAATCCCGGCTGGGAACGCCACGAGATCGTCTCCGGAACGCCGGTCATGCCCGGCGCGGTACTCGGTGATATAACCGGGAACGGGCGCCTCGATCTCGTGAGCGGCGGTCCGTGGGATCACCATCTGACCTATTGGTTCGAGCAGCCTGAGGATCCTCGCGACCCCTGGATCCGCCACGACATCTGCAACGATTACAACAAGTACCACGACCAAGCGTTCGCCGACGTGGATGACGACGGCGATCCCGAACTGGTACTCGTCTCCCAGAACGGCGAGGTCGTCTGCTACTACGACATACCCGACGACCCACGGGGATCGGGGTGGCCGCGAGGAAACCGTCAAATCGTGGCCGCAGGTGTCGGCGATGCAGAGGGCATCCAAGTCCTCGACGTCGACGGCGACGGCCGGACGGAACTCGTCGTCGGCCGCCGGATCTTCCATCGACGGGACGAACACGGGACGGAGTGGGAGGCACAACGAATCGCTCCAGACTGGGAGGACGAACGCGTGCGAGTGGTCGCCACGGACATCAACGGCGACGGGGAGGTCGAGGTACTGCTCGCCGAGTGCGAGTTGCCGTCGCTGGGCGCCCGCCATAACATCTATCACGACGGCCGACTCGGGATCTGCTCGGGTACCGACTGGGAACCAACAGTAATACGCGACGATCTCCACTGTCCCCACAGCCTACAGGTCGCCGACTTCGATGGCGACGGCCGTCCCGATATCTACGTCGCGGAATCCGACTATGGAGGCCACGCTAATCCCCGTCACTTCGTGTTCAAGAACCTCGGCGGCGGAGAGTTCGAGGCCCATCTCGTTCACGAGGGGACGCCGACCCACCAGGCGAAAGCCGTCGATCTGACCGGGAACGGACGGCCCGACGTCGTCGGCAAGGACGACACCGACAACGGGCACGTCGACGTCTGGTACAACGAAACGATGTGACTGGTCCACGACTGTCGCAGCCCCGGTATCACTTTTGCCTCTAGTTCTGCTCACATCGGATCACAAGCTTGTGATATGTATCTTTGCCTTAAAAAGGGTTAATACAGAGTGTATTATGTCCACATACGCCATGGTGATTGGCAATAACCATACTGGACGAGACGACCGACCACCTCGAGCACGCGATTCATCGGATCGCTCAGGACTCGAGCGTCGAGACATCCTTAGACTCGCGGGAATTGTCGGGACTGGCGGGGTTTTGGGACTCTCAAGTATAGATTCGGCGGCGGCCGTTCCGACCGATCGCGACGATGTATCAAAACAGGATGTACTCGACGACATCAACTACGGATTAGAGCATCCGCGGGTGATGACAACCCCCGAGCAAGTGAAGAACGCTCGCTGGAACGCACAAAATACAGAGTGGGGTGCTGATCTGCTCAATTCACTCCAGGAACTCGCAGACTACATGCCGAAGTTCCTGTTCGAACTGTATTACGATCCCGACTATATCCCTTCGAAACCCTTCGTCGAGATGAGCGATGAGGAAATTACCGGGCTCGCTCCAATCGTTGGTCCAAGCGGTAGAGCGTTGTACGATCTGCCCTGGCCCGATAGCGGGACACTTCCGAACGGCACTGCGTCGCCGGTCGACGGCTCCGATCTCGTCCCAGTCGGAATGGAGACACCCGGGAAGGTCAAAGACGGTGAAGGGCGCGTGTTCCCTGGGACCCATGACGGCGTCAAAGTCGCCGACGAAGGCGATGGTTGGATCGTCCCCGAAGACGTCCCGGACGCATGGGCTGCCGCCGACTATGTCGGGGAGACGTTCTACCCTGTCGGCGTCTACAACGCCTGGATCGTCCGCGTCATGCTGAATGCACTAAGTCCGATTGCCCGCACTTACTCTATTACTCAGAACGAAAAATACGCTCACACGGCCGCGCGACTCCTCGATGTCCTCGCGACGGCATGTCCGAATTCAATTGGCCGAGACCTCAAATCCGACCAGCCCGCGGTGTTCTACCGTCATGGATATACCGCGGGTCGAATTCTCGAGGATTTCGTCGACGCGGTGGACCTTATCTGGACCTCCGGCGAACTCGAGGTCGACTCACCGACCAATGGGGGGCTATCGATCAAGGAGAACATAACCGAGAATCTCATCGTCGAGACGGCATACTTCTGTTGGGAGGATATGTTCGGTGGCTACGGCGACTACGAGAAATCCGACTACAGCCGTATCTATCACAATGGGACCGTCGATTACCAGCAGGCAGTCATGATGGCATCCTCGCTGCTCGGCCTTGACGACGTCGGTTGGGCAGAATGGACCCTTGAAGGACAGGTATCGCTGAAGAATTTCCTCTCTAACACGGTCTATCGCGACGGAATGTACTACGAGATTGGTTACGGCGCAAGCTATACTGGCTGGGCAGACATGGCATACCTGCTCCGAAACGACACGTATCCCGACGGGTACGATATCTACGATAATCCGCGATTCATCAATCTCAATGTGGAGGGCCGCAAGCGCCGTGCCGTTGCCGGGCGCGCTCCGCAGTTCGGCGATGTTCATTACTACGGCGGCGATCCCGGTGGCATCGGCCACACGACTGAACCGTTGCGTGGAGGCAGCTTCGACGATGTCGCACAGTTTTACGCCCGTGCGGACTCTGACGCGGAGAAGGCAGACTACGCCCAGGAATTGGCCGAACTCGCGGGTGGCGACCCGAACGAAGGGCTCCTCAATAACGTCAACGCGGAAATGGGATATTGGGAGGTTCGAGATCGGACCTGGCCGATCTTCAACCTCAAAGGTCGGATCACGGAGTGGGATCCCGATGATCTCGACATCGAACTTCGTGATTCAGAACTCCTGGGCGGAAAGGGGATGGCGATCTTCCGCCCGGAGGAGGGCAACAACCGCGGCGCTATGTTGCGCTACGGGTCGTCGCTGTCACACACCCATTATGACGAACTCGGCCTATGGGTCTACGGCGCTGGTCGAGAGATGTCCTACGACCCAGGCCGGAACCCGAAGAATACATTGATGCCAAGCTGGTGGCGCCAGACCGTTACACACAACACGGCAGTCGTCAACGAGTGGAGTCAGGTGCCCGACGAAGACGCCGGTGGTAGCGTTCACCTGTTCTCGAACCGGACGGGATACACCGTTACTGACGCCTCAAACGATCAGACATACGCCCACGAGGGCGTCGACACCTACCGTCGCACCGTCGCGATGCTCGACGTCGACGACGAAAACTCCTACATGGTCGACCTGTTCCGAGTCGACGGCGAGGGCAAAGAGACCGTCGACTACTCGTTTCACGGACAGGGCGTCCACTTTGATACTGATCTCGACCTCTCAGAACCCGCCGACGGGTCTGTCGCCTCCGAGGACTATTACTGGGGCGACATGATAAAGGACAACGGCCTCCTCGAGGGGTACGAGGGGGAGGGATTCTGGTATAACGCGCCGCCCGAGAATGGCTACGGTTTCCTTGGTTATCCGCAGGAAGCTGACGGCGACGACGGCTGGTCGGCCAGTTGGGAACTCGACAAGAGTCGGAATGGCCCACCCGCGAAGATCCGGCTCTCAATGCTCGGTGATGATGACCACGATGTGATCGTCGCTCGCGGCCCCGATCCTATGGTATGGAACTTGGGGCTCGATGAAGAGGAACACGAACAGAAGTACACGCTGACCCGCGATGAAAGCGACGGACCAACGCAGTACGCAGGCATCGTCGAAGCTGTCGAAAGCGAGTTCATCGTCGATTCGGTGACCGACCTACCGGTCGACGAGTGGGACGGCGAGGGCTTCGAACCAGTTGCGATGAGCGTCGACCTCGACGATGACCGAACCGACTACGTCCTGAGCGTGCTTGAAGGGCAGTTCACCGCGAAACCGGGCCGAGGACAGAACATCACCAGCGACGCCGAGTTCGCCCAGATCCATCAGGATGACGACGGCATCGCCGCAATTCGAATGGAGAAGGGAACCCATCTTCATGCGAAATTCCGGGGCCAACGACCGATCGTGATCGACGCTAAACGCGATTCCCACGGCGGTGAGATCCTTGAAGTTGACTATGAGGCACCGAGCATCTTCGTCGGCGGCGATCTCCCCGAGGGAGACCAACTCGCCGACCAGTATGTCCTTATCGACGACGAGAACTACGCCCGCAACTCACAATTCCGAATCGAACACGTGGAACGCGAGAACGGGGGTTCGCGCGTGTATCTTGAGGACACTTCCTTCGACATGTCTCGAGGAACCGTTGACGAGAAACCCGAGGAGAACGTTATCCAGAGTCCGGTAAAGTTCCCAATGGCGAACACCCGGAACAAGTACGTTCCAGGCGACGACGGCAACGACTACTTCGTCGGAAAGCGGATCGAGAACCTCCAGACCGGCGATTCGACGACCATAGTCGACGTCCGCGGCGACTTCCGCTCGATCGAGGTCAAGGACGCAAGCATCTTCGATCTACAGGACAACTTCGTCATCCTCGAGATCGAAGATGGTGACGAGGCGACGGTGCCGCTGTCGGTCGACGTCTCTCGCGAGGAAGGGGGACACGGGTACGTTGTCAACGCGCCCACTGACGTCGACGTGACGATTCCGGGTCGATGATCGCCGGTCGCGGGCGTTCCGTCGTCTCCTCGGAATGCAGGTGACACTTTTCTGGGGGCCGGCCCCGTTCCAGGTCGAAACACCGATGTCTGCGCCGGTTGAGAACGAGCTGTGCACCGATCTATCTCTCGCGAACGTGCCGGGCGCGGGGTAGTTCCATGAAAGCGGCCTGGCAGCTCTCGACGGCGAGCGATGAGGAACGGCGGGAACATCTTGACCTCGCCTCCGAATGCGGGTTCGACGCGATTGTCCTCCCCGACCCGAATCCGACGATAGTCGAGTACGGTAGGGACCGCGGCCTCGACGTCCTCGCCACCGTCGGGGCGTACCCGTCGCCGGAGTTCCGAGAAGCCCATCCGGCCGCATTACAGCAGATTCACCCGGTCGAGGAGGCGTTCCTCGACGCCCTCGAGGAGTGGGCACCGCCGGACTATCGACGGCTCTCGCACCGACGCTACCCGGTCGTCCACACCCATCCGGCGTTTTGCTTCGAACATCCGGCGTCGATCACGGCCATAGAGGATCGGATCGAGGAGGCACTGGCCGTCGCCGACGGCGTCGCGTTCGACGGGTTCGGGTTCCGAAACCGCTACGCCTGCTTCTGTGAGCGCTGCGAGGACCGCCGGGAGCGGGCGGCGGCCGACGACGGGGAGGGAGGCGGGGATTGGGAGACGGTACTCGCCCAAACGGCTGAGCGAACCCTCGTCGACGTCTCGGAGACGGTTTATAATCACGCGAAAGGGCTCGACTCGAGCGCGCTTGTCATGAACCACGTCTGGCCGCCATTCCGGCCGAACCCCTCCTACGGGTACCGGCTGAAGCTGGATTACTGCAGCCAGACGATCGCGTGGTTCTACCCGCCTGCATGGCGGATCGAGCACGTTGAGGCTGAGGCGGCGATCCACGACCGACTCCAGACCCCCAGGCGCAGCGAGTTCGTCCCCTTCATCGGACTGAAGGCCGAGCCTTCGCTCCAACGGTCACCCGAGCGGTTGCGTCGTGAACTCGAGATCGCACTGCAGTACGGCGACGGAAACATCGTATTTGCCACGCTGGACGCGCTCATGGTCGACGATCAGCTCCGTGAGATCGTTCGAGCGGCGTTCGAATGAGCCGTCGGGGGCGTCGGCACCTCACTCGACGCCGTACACCGTCCAGTCGTGGTAGGTCACGTCGGTGTCGTAGGTCCGCATGCCGATCCATCCAGATCCGTGCGGGTCAGGATCCGTCCAATCGTGAAGAACCCGTCCATTGACCGCGACCTGTATACGATCGCCGACGGCCGCGACCCTGACCGTGTACTCCTCGTCGGGCTGAATACCGACCATGAGTTCGCTTCGAAGATCGAATCCGGGATCTCTGCGGAGGCGGGTATGCGTTCGGGTCAACGTGAAGATGTAGTTCGGCCAGTCGTGGTACTCCGGATACGCGCCCGACCGAGTCGTCGCCTCGAGGGGCTGGCCCGGTTCCTCTCGTGCACGGAAGAAACAGTTGATGTTACGGCTGGTTGGGCGATTCGTCCCGTTTTCGTGGACGACAGCCGTGTACTCGAACACGACGTCCTCGGGAAACTCCCGTCGCGACCAGACTGTCACGCCACCAGAGTCGCGACAATCGATTCGCAACCGTTCGTCCTCAAACCGGACGTCGCTCCCGCCCGGGTCCTGTCGTTCGACGAGCCACTCGTCGGTATCCGCGAACTCGGCGCTCCACAACGGGTCTCGATCCAGGCGGTCAGTGTCGAAGTCGATCGAGCGTGACGGTCTTTCCGACATGGAGATGTGTTCATACACCAGGAACCAATAGCTTTCGCCGACCGTCTTCGCTCGTCAGCGACCGCTATCCGCGCATCGAGTCGGGCGTTACCGCGACTGGCTCGATCTCACCGCGAACGCCGGACTGTAGGCGTCGAATGCGGGTCCCGTCGGACTCGAAGCGTACCCGCGGCCGACACTACAGTTCGAGGCCGACTACGAGTTCGCCAGCGAGGAGTGATTGCTCTCGGGCACCGTTCGCGGTTGTGATCGGTCACCCGACGTCGCGGAGTGCTCTCTTCCACGTCGGTCGAACGGAGCTGTAATCGGTCAGCCTTGTCCTGTGGAGTCACAGGACAGCCGGATCGGGAGCGTCACGTGGGTCGGATTGTCGCGTTCGTGGTAGATCGTGTTTGTGGCGACGACCCGCTCGCGTTCGTCGGCCGACGCGGCAGTGTTGTGGTTCACGTCGTAGCGGGGGAAGTTCGATGACGACACGTCGAGTCTGATTCGGTGGCCCGCGGCGAAGACGTTCGCGGTCGGATACGGCTCCATATTGAACGCATACACCTCTCCGGGTTCGATCGGTTCCGGTTCACGACGGGGTCCCCTGTACCGTGCGCGACAAATCGAATCACAAAGGTTCAGCGCAAACCCGCCAGGATAATCCTCACTGGGCGGGTACTCGTCTATCAGTTTCGCCGTGAAGTCGGTGTCGGCCGCGTCGGTCGATCCGTACACGCGCACCGAAATCGGGCCAGCGACCTCGATAGAGTCTTCGAGTGGCGGCGTACGGAAAGTGACGACGTCGTCCCGTAACTCGAGAGGGCCGTACGGCGGGTCGGCACCGAACGTGTCCGGACGGGTTCGCTGATCGTACCCCCCGCGACCGGTGATGCTCTCGGTTGGCCGATCCGCGAGGGGGTACTCCTCGATCGACTCCGTTCGTGGCTCGAAAGTGTAGTACGACGAGCAGTTGCCGCCGAGAGTCGGCACTGGATCCGCTGGATCGAAGTCATAGGTTGTACTCGAATCTTCGACCGTCGGTTCTCGCGGCGCGAGCGTCCCGTCCGGCTGGGCGTAGTAGACGGTCGGCTCTGCGTCCGGAAGCGGCCACTCGGTCGCGGTCGTCCACGTCCCGCCGTGGTGAAGGAGCTGGTCGGATCCAGTCGCGGTCGCCGCGGTCGGCTCCTCACCGCCGGCCATGCGAAAGTACGAGACCGGGGCGCGGTCCCACGTATCACGATCGCGGAGGTACCGATCGAAGAAGGCCAGTTGCGTCTCGAGGAAGTCGACCCGCGCTTCCGGCCCAAACGACCCCTCTCCGGCATGTGTTTTCGTCCAAGCATCAGTCCCGCCATGTGTCCACGGTCCCATAATCAGATAGAGGTCGCTGTCGTTGGCCGCCTCGAACGCACGAAAGCTGTCGGTCGTCGCTTTTGCGTAGGAATCGTACCACCCTCCGGCGTACACGGTCGGAACGTCGGCGCTTTCCTCGGTATATCGGGTGAAGCCGATCCCTCGCTCGTCCCAGAGTTCGTCGGTTCCCTCCGTGGTCGCGAGATCCAGGAGCCATTCCTCGTAGTTCGGAACGTGGCACAACGGTGACTGTCCTGCGACGACGGGTTCGCTCGCGAGGACGTCTCGCGTGTCGACGGCCGCCAGCGTGCGCTGGACGTCTGGGTTCTCGAGCGCACGCTTCGAGAAGCCACCTCCCAGAGTCGGTAGTTCCCATCGAATCAGAACGTAGTCAGGACTGATAGGGTTAGATTCTCAGGAGACGTCTAGATGGGTGCATGTGAGATTCCTATACCATCCAGACACTGTGCTTACGGCCTCTGAGCTTGA
>NZ_QPND01000029.1:0-31483 GCF_003344565.1 Saliphagus sp. LR7
TTGAGTTGTGGAATGTTCATCAGGTGCGTATCCGGACAGCGGATGAATCAGTCACCTGATTCACCCGCTTCCTTTACGACGACGTGTCAGTTAGGAGGCTTCTGAGCCAGAGTGGACAACTAGCGACTGTCGGCTTTGAACTCACATTGAATGTTTTTACCCAAGATCTCATGCTCTTACTCGTGATACTTATCCTCGCGTTTGTCGGAAAGGTTGTGGGCAGTTGGCTGTTCGCCCTGCCGACAAAGCTGACAAGCAAAGAGGGACTTGTTATCGGACTCGGAATGAACGGACGGGGAACGGTCGAAATTATTATCGTCTCAATCGGCCTCTCACTGGGGATTATTTCACAGTCACTCTTCTCGATCTTAGTATTTATGGCGATCTTCACGACTGCATTGGTCCCCCTGACGGTGACACTCGGCGTCGAGTGGCTTGAACGAGCCGGCGAGCTCGTCTATATGGATGAGGATCCAACAATCGAACCTGAAGCGTAGGTAGGGTTCGTACGGCCCAACTGGAAGGCTGTACAACCTGATCTATTGAACATGGAGTATGGCGGCGGGATTGGTGTATGTTGAACCGAGGGATCATGTATTTTAATTGAGGGTCGGCATGACTTGCCCGCCTGTTTCACCGATGTTTAACCTAACCATCGAGATGGCTCAGTACAGCAAAGCATTTTACCGGCGTCCTTCCTGAATTGGAACGAAGACGTCGGGCGATGGAGTCCGCCTTCCCCAACCGCCGATACGGCTGATGACTCCTACTAGAGGTCCATCAGATGCTACGCAGACAACTCATCCGGCATGGGGAAGCCATCGTACTGATCGCCGTTGGCGGGGTCGTAGGCGCGAATCTTCGATACACGATGGGTGCAATCGCCGGCGGCGCACTTCTCACGACCCTGCTCGTCAACGTCACAGGGAGTTTCGGACTCGGCCTGCTCCTATTCGATGCCCGAGCGGACGATCTCCTCTCGAAACGGGCGCGATACGTCTTCGGAACGGGATTGCTTGCGTCGTTTACCACCTACAGCACCTTCGTGGCCGACGTCGCCCTGGCCGTACCGGAACTCGCCGTTCTCTACATCTGTGCAAGCTACATGGCAGGGTTCGGTGGGGTACTCATGAGTCGGACGGTCATCTCGCGAGCGTCGAGGGGAGCGATCCGGCCACCGTCTCTGGGGGACGACTGATGGAGGTCCTGCTGATCAGCATCGGCGGCGCGCTCGGAGCCGTCCTGCGTTATGTTGTGGGACAACTGCTCGACGCCCAAAGGTTTCCATGGGGGACACTCGTGGTGAACGCAGTCGGGAGTTTTGTCCTCGGAGCGGTTATCGCCGGCGTGACCAACGGCGACGCCCTCCTCGTCGTGAGCGTCGGCTTTTGCGGGGCGTTCACGACGTTCTCGTCGTTCAGCTTTCAGACCGTCAATCTCTGGGAACAAGGACGGCGCACGGCTGCATTCCTCAACGCACTCGGAAATCTCGTGATCTCTGGGATCGTTTGAGGTTGGCTGGCTTCTCGTTGAATAATCACCTCTATTAGGAGAGAAGAGAACGGACGCCGTCTGGTACTTTTCGACGAAATTAATCGATCTGAACGTCGGATTCACGTCAGGTTAGGGCGGTAGGTGTTACCCGCTACCCTGTACGTCACGCTGGCTCTGATTGAGGATTGGGTCCACGCAAAGGATATCATCGAATAGCCTTCTGATTCAGCAGTTCGACGAGACGGTCTCGCCGGTCGAGGCGCTCGATCAGTGAGTTTCGTCTCTCCATTTTGGCGTTTGAGGAGAGAGGGCGCAATCTAACAGGCTTTCCCATGAACGTCACTGAGTTTCCTATCTGTTGATCATGAACGACCGATTCCGAACGATCCAGCGCCGCGACCGGAATAGACCTCTAAGCGGCTATCGATGAACTCCCATCGGAATCCCTGTCCGATTCTATGTCGAATTCATTTCGGAAGACTGGGACGGGTTTTTGAACGCTGTCAGCGCATCCTCCGTATCAATACCGCGTGAAAGCAAGGTCACGATATCGTCTGCCTGGAGAATCGTTTTCCCCTGGGGAGTGAGGAGTTGATCGTCGCGTTCGATGGAGATGATCAGAATCTCTCCTTCGAGGATGTCGTCAGCGACGGCTTGCTCGATAGATGTCCCAACGATGGGTGCTCCCTCAGCGACGGTAATCTCAATGACGTTCGCATTTCCGGCGAGACTAATGAAATCAGTCGGGCCACGTGGTTGCTGTTCATTGTCTGGGCCAAATGGTGTATAGGGATCATCAGATTCATCACGGATGAGATGTTCTTCCTCGATCTCGAGTCCCATTTCCGACAACGCATGTGCGATACGCTGGAGCGATTCGACATTTTCACCAATAGCTTTCACGTGAAGATTCCGCTTCCCACTCATCAACTCTCGAACGTTGACCACCCCCGGAATCGACCGTACGTCATGAGCCAAGGGTTCCCGTTCAGCAACTGGCACATTGCAGATATAGAGGTTCATTAATCGACCTTCAGCGCGCTGGAAATCGATGTTGGCTGAGTATCCGCGGATAATTCCGTTCTCTTCGAGTTGGTTGATCCGATTCCGAATTGTCCCGGGGGATACATTCAACCCTTCCGACATTTCCGGGGCGGATATTCCTCTTGCATCCGTCATCAACCAGTAAATTGTCCGTTCATCGATTTTATCGAGGCGAACCTCTCTGTTTAGTTCAGTCGTCATATTCCAGTTCTCCTATATACCGCACGTACGAGTTCTATACGTAAATTAACCTCCCTCCCATCCGTCTTTAGCTACTTGACTTCGCACGTTAGACGAACATCCCGTCGATCTGGTCCATTAGCTCGTCGATGCTGCGGTCTGGACTGGTCAGTGCCCACGAAAGAAGATTCTGAACGCTTTCACGGAAGGATCGTTTGACGTCGTTTCGGAGTGAACTCGCGTGTCCGAGAATCGTTCCAAGGGCGCTGTGTGCAGCACCGAACTTGAGGAGACTGTAGGCCAGCATTAGCAGGTGCCAGTGCCGACTGGCACCTGCGGCATGCCGTAACTCGCAGTCGCCAAAACCAAGATCCTGCTTGGTGTCCCTGAAGAACGTCTCTACCCGCCATCTCATCGCATACAACTCGATGAGATGGCTTGCCGGCGCGTCGATTTTGTTCGACACGATGTACTTCACGCTCGGTTCCTCGTCTTCGTCGCTTGATTCTTTCTCAGTGATCAGGAGTTTCACTTCCCCAAGACGACCGACATCACGTTTCTGCGTCCAGATCTGATAGATGTCGCCGTTAACAGTTCGTGGGACTGTGTCGATGCGCTGGCTGAGCGCATCGACACGGATTCGATCACCGCCATAGCTGACGCGTGTATCGCTCTTGACGGCTGAAACCCACTCTTTCCCGTACCCTTCGAGATGAGTGACGAACTCCTCGGAACTGTAGAACATGTCGAAGAGATAGGTGTCTGCGCGGACACCTATCTCGATAAGCTCGTCAACGAGTTCGATAGCGAGTTCAACGCGGCGTTTGTCGTTTTTCTTGTAGAGACGAAAGCCAAGTGGGTAGGTGGTTTTCTCGTCGGCGTAGAGTGCGTAGACGATGTTCTGTCCCCAGATGTAGCTGTGGATGCCGTGGTCGTAGTATTTCCCTGCGTGAGGGATTTTCTTGCCCGTTTTGTGCGTGAAGGTGTCGTCATCATCGACGACACCTTCACTGCTCCATCTCGTGTCATCGGCTTGTTGGAGCAGTGCGAGACGTTCTTTGTTGAGGTGATCTTCGTCCCAGTCGTACTCGGTGAGGAACTTGTTCAGAGCACGCTCGCTTTTGGCTGGGAGAACGATGTTTGAGATACCCTGAACGGTCTTGTTGCTGGCCGCAACAAGACCTGTCACGTAAGTTTTGGCGTGGTGTTTCTGCCGGGTCGAGAAACACTCGAACCGGTCGATTGGTTCAGTACACGATAGGAACGACGTTATCGGCAGCATCCACGTTTCACACGCCCTATACGGGCTCTAACGAGATAACGTGCGAAGTCAAGTAGCTAAAGACCAATGACCTCCCTCCAGTACCTCAGTGATTATTCTTCAGTTACCTCACCGAGATATCTCCACAGTAGTTTCGATTCTCCTTCGGGTCGAGGTTCCTCCTGGACGTGGTAGAGAAACGGTCCATGTGGACACTCATCGCAATCCTTTCCACATGGTTGTCGTT
The DNA here is from genome assembly GCF_003344565.1 of Saliphagus sp. LR7. NCBI lineage: Archaea > Methanobacteriati > Methanobacteriota > Halobacteria > Halobacteriales > Natrialbaceae > Saliphagus > Saliphagus sp. LR7. The sequence goes on from NZ_QPND01000029.1 coordinate 4,227, forward strand.
TCACAACGAGCGTGTACTCCGGATATTCCTCGATCCGTACTATTTTTTCTCCTGAATCGGCCTTAATTTGGTCACTCAGGCTCTGATGGGTGTACTTGTACCGTTCCTGTGCATAGTCGATGAGAGCTTGTATCTCGGTGTCGTCTAGTTGACCGATCTGCTCCACAAGGGTTGCTGGGAGCGCGTTTGGGGGAGCCGGCTCAGTATCTTTTTTGGTCATGATTGGTGTCTGTTGTTTTGATTGGTCTCATGTGTAGAGGTCGAGCCGTCTGAAGACGGTTCCTAGAAGCACGGCAACTGGGATAATCTCTAGTCGGCCGACCCACATATTCACGATAATCATACCTTTTGCAATGCTGGGCATTTCTGGCCGGACAACCCCGGCATCGAGTCCAACATTACTCTGTGCGCTCATCACATCGAAGATGATGTACTCTACTGGGAACGCGGACGAGTGAGTCCTCAGGAGAACAGCGACTCCAATGATGAGGAATGCGATCCAGAGAACGAACACAACGGTCGCTTCCGTGTATTCCCGCTGGACTTGGTCTTCATCGAGTGTCCGCTGACCCATCTGTAGGTGTCGAACTGCACTCGAAGGATAGAACACGTCCTGGATCTGCCAAACAGTGCCTTTTACGAGCGTGATGACTCGAACGAGCTTGAGACCGCTAACTGTTGACCCGGCCGAAGCACCAGTGAGCATCCCTATACATGCTATGAACGTTGCCCCGGCAGTCCACGCCCGTTCGGTGCCACTTCCGATCGTCGTTGTCCCGAACCCGGTGTTTGATGTCGCTGAGACGAACTGGAACAATCCGATTCGAATCGTTTCTTCGACGGACTCGTACTGCTGGTTCGAGAGCAATAGTGCAGTCAGGATGATCGACCCAATACTAAACCAGAGAAACACCCATCGGGTCTGGAGATCGGTATAGAAGTTTCGCAACTCACCTTTGAAGATCAAATAATGGACGGGGAAGGCGATGCTCCCCGCGATCATCACTGGCACGACAGCGTACTCGATAAGTGGGCTGCCGTAGTGAGCGATCGAATCCGCGTGAACCGAGAATCCGCCAGTGGAGATCCCAGTCATACCGTGATTAATGGCGTCCCACAGCGGCATACCGACGAGAAGAAAGAGCACGACTGAGCCGATCGTCAGCCCGAGATAGATCTTCCAGATCTCCGTTACCGTATTTACGATGCTTGGATGGATCTTCTCGGATCGTGCTTCGCTCTCGTAGAGGGTGAGTGAACCACTCCCCGGACGAGCAAGGATGGCGACAGTCAGAACGATAACTCCAACGCCGCCGATCCACTCAGTGAATGACCGCCACCAGTGAAGCGATCTCGGGAGCTGTTCTTCGATCACAGCCATCGTTAGGCCAGTTCCAGTGAAGCCGCTCATACTTTCGAACACCGCGTCAAGCGGATTCAGGAAGATCGCAGTCGTATCATCGAGAGGTGGAGTGTTCATCCATGTGGGGAACGGATCAACTGCCATCGTCCACGCGATGAGCAGAAAGGGGATCCCTCCAAGAACACCCACAGTTGCCCATGCAAGGGCTGCAGTCACCATGGCCTCTAGTTTTTCTGGCGATGATGCGTTACTAAACTGGCGGGCCACAATAAGGCCGAGACCGCCCATTATGACGGCAGAGACGGCAAACGATGGTATTGCATAATACTCCTCGTTTAGGCCTGCAATGACGATCGACACGAGCAGCATCAGTGAGACAACCTGAAGGATACGGCCGACGTCGCGTGCAACTGTTGAGAGTGTAATCATGGCTACGGTACTGGTAAGTCCTTAATCGCTATTCGTATCGTGACCGAATGCTGAAAGAACAACGTCTAACTCCTCGTCATTGACGAGGACCGTCACGAGGTCTCCCGCCGATATCACCGTGTCACCTTTTGGCGTCAGTACGTCAGAGCCGCGTTTGATAGCAGCAATGAGCACATTCTCTGAAAGAATTCCTGCCTCTCTGATGTCCGACAGCGGCTGCTGAGTTACCGGGGCGCCCTCCTGAGGCTTGATTTCGATGAACTCGGAGTCCTCACTCAGATCCATGAAATCTTGAATTCCAGGATAGCGGACTGAATGATACAGGTAATCTGCGATGAGTCGCTGCGGATTCTCGATAATGTTGACACCGATCTGTTCGAAGATAGGGATGTGAACTGGATCATGGACGACGCTGACCAAGGATGGGACGTCGTGTTCGCGCGCAAGCAGCATCACCATCGTATTCACCGCGTCAATGTTCGTTGTACTGATCACCGCATCAGCACGATCAACACCGGCTTCCTCTAGAAGATTGCTCTCTGTGGCGTCAGCGTTGAGGACTAAACAATCGAATTCGCTGGAGATCTCGTTTGCGACCTCTTCGTCCTTTTCAATTGTTACGACGTCGTTCCCGTCGCCGGTCGCCATTTCGACTAAGTTCCGTCCAATCTTTCCGGCGCCAACAATAATTAGATACATTAGTCTGAGATCTCAGTAAATCCGTCTTCATCGGCTTCAGGTAGAGTGATGACCGGACACGGACTCTCAGTGAGGAGCCGCTCTTTCACATCGTGTGAGAGCAGCCGGGAAAGCCGTCCTTTCTCTCGAGGTTTAAAGACGATCGCAGTTGCGTCATGTTCAACTGCGCTGGCGACTATTTCATCAACGACATCGGTCCCGGCGCGGAGCTCCGTCTGAAAGCCGTCTACTGTCTCCAGGAGTTCTTCTCCGATTTCGAACCACCCGCGGGCTTCCTGTTCCAATGCCTCGGGACTGGTCGTATCTATATAACCCTTTGTCTGTTCAATAACATAAAGGAGATTAACTAGCTCGACTGTTTCATCGAGTTGTGGGAGTAACGCCTCGCACGTCGCTCTCGTATCCTCCTCGTTCGAAATTGGGACAATAATCCGGTGTAGCAACGAATCAGTCATAATCGTTGTTCCTCACGGCGTCTCGACTGAGTCACTCGCCAACACTGTTTCCGTGCCTTGGTTGGTGATGCTAACATAGCCCTATCTACTAGTTTTTCAAAACGCAATATAACAGTATCGAAATTACGTATACAGTAAGACGCCCCAAATAAATTGCTGTTCTAGGACTAATAGGTTGGATTCTACAATATTTTCGCTCTAGAAACGGATTGTATCTGGAACCCATACAATTATGTGTCTTCTCCCTCCAAACGAGGTATATGAGTAGTATTACTCCTCCAGGAATATTCGACCTCCAAATTAGGTATCATGGAGATATCGGCCGGTCCCTGTTTACAGAGACATGAATGATCAAGAACTTGCGCGTGATCTGGGATTCTTAGAAGCATACACTCTAGGGCTTGGAACGATGATCGGTGCAGGGATTTTCGTTCTCCCTGGTATCGTTGCCGGACGGGCCGGCCCTGCCAGCATGATTTCGTTCGCTATCGGGGGCTTTGTCGCATTATTGGCTGCACTCTCATTGTCAGAGTTGGCGACGGGAATGCCCAAGGCTGGAGGAAGTTACTATTACGTCAATCAAGCGCTTGGTGGGTTCTTCGGGAGCATCGTCGGTTGGGGGATGTGGGGCGGGCTGATGTTTGCAACCGCGTTCTATATGTTGGGATTTGGACAATATCTAATGAATGCCCCGTCCGAAGCGTTTTCTGTTGTGATTGCTGCATTAGTGATGGCAGCGCTGCTGGTTGCGATCAATTATCGGGGCGTCAAGGAGACTGGATCCTTACAAAACGTTATCGTCATTATACTCCTCGTATTGATTTCTTTCTTTATTATCGTAGGAATGATGTCTCTCGATCCGGATCTGTTGACGCCGTTTGCCCCTGAAGGGTGGGGGCCCGTTGGACTTACTGCAGGTACTGTGTACGTCACGTTCATTGGATTCGAAGTGATCGCTACGTCCGCCGAAGAAATCAAAAATCCTGGACGTAACCTTCCGCTTTCGATGATTGCTGCGGTTGTCACGCCGACGATCCTCTATGTGTTCGTGATGGCTGTTTCAACTGGCCTCTTGCCAGTTGAGGTGCTCGAAGATTCTCCCATCCCAGTCGCGGATGTTGCAGCTGCGTCTGTCGAGCGGTTCGGAACATTGTCAGTATTTGGTCTTGTTGAGGTTTCGCTGGGATGGATCGCATCAGGTGCGATGATAATCGGAGCTGTGCTGGCTACGGTATCATCTGCGAATGCCTCTATCCTCTCGGCGGCCCGCGTCAACTTCGCTATGGGACGAGACCGGATTCTTTCTGACTGGCTCAATCGGATCCATAATGCGTATCGAACGCCGTATCGGGCGATTATTGCGACCGGCGTGGTGATTCTTCTTCTGATTGCTGGCCCGGTACCTATCGATACACTTGCAGATGTGGCAGCCTTCATGTTTCTGATTACGTATACATTAGTTCACGTATCACTAGTCGTCCTGCGACGGGCCGATCCTGACGGTTATGAACCCGATTTCAAAATCCCGAATTATCTGTATCCAATTGTTCCGATAGTGGGCTCGTTGGCCTGTCTCGGGGTAATGGCACAGATGCGGCCGATCGTCCAAGGAATTGGGCTGGTGATCGTCGCCATCGGTGCGCTCTGGTACGTGATTTATGCGCGTAAACGATCTGAAGTTGCAAGTCTATTGGGGGAAGCCGTCGCACCGAATCCCGGACAGGACACGGAGACTGAAGAGCGGTATACCGTCATAGTTCCGATCGCTAATCCTGAAACCCAAGACGACCTTCTCCGCTATGGAGCAGCGAGTGCGGCGGGTCATGAACGCGACGGCGAGCTCGTCGCTGTCAACGTCCTTGAAGTCCCACCTCAAACCTCACTGGCACAGGAGGTCGAGATGGAAGAAGAGCGTGTCGAGAGACAAAATCAAATTCTCACACAAGCACGGAGTATCGGACAGGAAATGGAAGTACCTGTTCGAACGCGTGCAATTGTTGGACGGGATACAACTGACGTATTGCTTGACGTCATTCGGGAAGAAGGAGCTGACCAGATCTTACTCGGGTGGGGTGGAACACAGAGCCGCCAGGAAACTGTGTTCGGCTCAGTTATCGATCGAATACTTGAACGTTCTCCGTGTGAGGTCACGCTTATTCGAGACTCTGATGAAATTTCAGAGATCGTCGTTTTAGCGGGTGAAGGCCAAAACGCTCCAGTAGCAGCTCAGCGAGCTACAGAGTTCTCGCGGTCATTCGATGCTGATCTTCGATTATTGAACGTTCAACCGGAAGAGGCTGGCGAGGATGAGGAAGGCAGACCGATTGATCCCCGAGAAGAAGGGGAGCGAACGATCAACAGCCTCGCAGCAACTGTCGGCCTCACCGATGACGAATATACTGCAGATGTCCGTGTTTCAGAGAACGTTCGGGATACCCTCATTGCGTCGGTTTCCGATGCTGATACAGTCGCCGTTGGTGCGACAGGGCAAAGCTTCGTCGCGCAGACGCTATACGGAACGATCCCGAAAGCTATTGCTGAAGCTACTTCTGGAACCGTAATTTTAGCGAGGGGAGAAAACAGGTCTCCCCGTTCACTTCGTGAAGCAATTGTCCAACGTCTCGGAGGAGAGGTCGAATCCTGACATATCCAACCTCTATGAGTTAGGTCAGTTTACCGCCTTCAATTTCAGCTAATCATATCTAACACCTCGTCAAGGATAGCCGCGTCAACAAAAACGACTACGTGGTCTCCCGGTTCCACAACGGTAGCTCCACGCGGTGTGACGAGTTCACCACGTCGAGAAATCGCCCCAATCACGACACCCGTGGGAAGGTCCGCTACTGCTGTACTAATATCACGTCCTACAAGAATACTGTCCTGATCAACCTCAATCTCGATGACCTCTGCACGGTCATGTTCGAGCATCGCGATTTTTTCGGTATAGTCCGCGCGGGTGAATCGAACGATCTCTTCAGCGGTCTCCTCGCGAGGATTAATCGCTACGTCGACACCGACGGCTTCGAACAAATCTAGATAATCTGGATTTTCTATGACAGCGACGGTTCGATCAATACCGAGCCGACGAGCGAGTAGTGAAACTAACAAATTCTTATCATCTTCCCCAAGTGCTGCAATGACGATATCTGCTTCATCGATATGCTCCGTCTCTAGGAAATCGATATTCGTTGCGTCACTCTCTAACACGAGCGTGTTTGGAAGCAGTTCGGCCATCTCCTGAGCGCGATCATGGTCCTGTTCGACCAGACGGGGTTGATAGCCATGTTCTTCGAATTCGCGGGCCGCCTGGAACCCAATTTCACTAGCCCCGACAATAACGATTTCATCAGGTTCGATATCGGTCGTCGGCGTAACATCCTCCGCAAATGAAGTGATTGATTCGGGGCTTCCGATGACGATGACCCGATCACCAGCGCGGAGTTCAGTGTCCCCAGTAACGATTCGCATTTCCTCGCCGCGGAACAGCGCTGCAAACGTCAGTGAGTCATATCGGTCAGCCTCCTGAACGGTCTGACCCGCAACCGGGCTGGTCGACTTGAGTTCGAATTCAGCCATACGGATGAGCCCACCGGCAAACGTCTCCACATCTTGTGTCGCGGGGAGCCCTGCAATATGGAAAATGGCCTGCGCTGCAAGGAGATCCGTACAGACCATGAAATCAACGCCAAAAGCGCCTTGAGACCCTTCCCAGGTAGTAAGAAGCGTCCGCTGACGAACTCGAGCGATCGTGAATGCGTCGCTGTCCGTTTTCGCAGTCCCACACACAACGACGTTCACCTCATCAGAGTCGGTACATGCAATAACTAGATCTGCTTTTTCGACGCCTGCTTCTCGAAGAATCTGCTGTTCAGTTCCATTGCCGTGGATTGCGAGAACGTCAAGTGAGTAGGTGAGATTGGAAATTATTGTATCATCTTTGTCAATGACGATAACGTCATGTGTGTCCTGAAGGTTAGCAGCGATCGAGCGACCGACCTGCCCGGCACCGACGATTATCACGCGCATGGATTCCACCGTCTCTGTTGTTGGCTATGTTGTGTATCCATCTGTTTAGTCACCTTTCTCCATCCCCCATAATAGTTTGAGAACCCCTCCATGACACCTTTTTTCTCCCTGGTCCATGATGATGGTTCACTCCTATACAGTACACGCTCTTATGAAGCAGGGTATTGATGACGGCAGTCCGGCTACGGGTAGTCGAGAAAACTACGTTTTCTCCCTGGAAAGTCGCTATCTTACCGTTCAGTTAGTGCTAATAGTTTCAACCAAACTGCTGAAGGGGTTTCACCAGCAATTTCTTTCCGAGAGTACATCGAAAATTATACTATCGCTTCCAGAAGGGGCCCGTGAACAATACAAGGACCGGAATGATTTCTAATCGGCCTGCCCACATCAGGAATACCATCAAGAGCTTCGTCGAGCTCGGGAACTCTAGATAGCTCCCGAAGGGTCCGAGCGTGCCGAAACCGGGGCCGATGTTCCCGATCGTCGCCAGGCTCGCACTGAGCCCTTCGAGTATCGATAACTCGAGGCCAGCACGGCCCGCGTCGAGGATGATTATCACCGTCGCAATCCCGAAGAGCAGCAGGTACATGAACGTAAATCCGACAATCCCACGAAGCACCTCCTCGTCGACGATGTAACCACCAAGTCGAATCGGTCGAACAGCGTTAGGATGGGCAGTGGTATAGAGCTCCCGATGGACCATTTTGAGCACGACGAGCCATCGGATGACCTTGATTCCCCCGCCGGTCGATCCCGCGGAGCCACCGATAAACATCGCGAAGAGAAGCACTGCTTGTGCCATCGTATTCCACTGAGCGAAATCACTCGTCGCGTATCCTGTTGAATTCATCAGTGATCCGATTTGGAACGCCGCCTGCCGTGCTGAATTTTCAAGGCTCCCTTCTGTCGTCCCTCCCAGCTCCAAGGCTGGAGCTGCGCCGGTGAATAGAAGTCCCCATAGAATAACAATTAGTCCAACTATTGCGCCAATGTAAGCTTGGAATTCCCGATTTTTGATAAATGAATGGTATTCTCCTTGAAGAACGTAGTACCAGAGAGCGAAGTTAATCCCTGCGATGATCATGAACGGAATCACGACCCATTGCACGGCGGGTGAGAACGCTGCAATACTCTCTGCTTCCGGAGAAAATCCGCCCGTTGGGAGGGTCGTAAACCCGTGTGCGATGGCATTGTAGACCCCCATATTGGGTGCTAAGCCGACGCCATGCAAGATCAGGAGTAAGCAGATATAGAGGATCGTGAAAGCGAAATAGAACATCCAGAGGAGACGGGCGGTTTCTGCGATCTGGGGCGTCAGCTGTTGGAGCTCGGGACCCGGAGCTTCCGACTGAATCAACTGAGCCCCGTTTACTGCAACCTGGGGAAGGATCGCGACCATGAGAACAATAATCCCCATGCCGCCGAGCCATTGTGTTAGTTGGCGCCACATGAGGAGCGCATGCGAGTGCTGCTCAGTCGATATCTCACCCATGACAGTCGCCCCCGTTGTCGTAACTCCGGAAGTTGATTCAAATAATGCGTTCACCGGGTGGGCAAGTGTTGAATCCGTTCCGTACCCAGCGATCACGTAAGGAATTGCTCCAATCAGACAGACTGCCCCCCATGCCAGTGCGACGAATAACAGTGCTTCGCGTGAATGGAAATCGTCATCTTCTCTCAGTTGTTCGAGTGCTGTGCCAACCCCAACTGTGATTATAATAGTAAGAATAAATGGCAGAATTCCCTCTCGGTATAGAAGGCTGATAACAAGCGGAATACACAATGGAAGTGCGAGATATTTGAGGACCGTTCCCGTCAACGCGACACTTTGTTTCCAGTCAACTTTCACAGACATAGCCAACCACCGGTGGAATTTCCGAAACCAAGAGACATGACGCCGAAGACTCGATCTCTCTCAATGAACCTTCCGGTATAACTCATTTCAGCAGGTGAAATAGATGAATATCGCATTTCACTCCTTGCAAAGAGATCATGTAGACAGGACAGTGGTCATTTGGTCCAGGAGGATTTATTGCTGCTCCCTTCTTATTCTTCATAATGGGTTTGCGAAGGATTATCGTGCCCGAGTCGGCCAATCAGATCCTTCTGATCGTGTTACTGTGGATCGGTGTGACGGTCGCGATCGCACAGATATTTAATTCTCCCTTGGTTAGGTGGGAAACGCTTCTCGGAAGCATCGTCGTCTTCACCTGGACGGTATGGGCCGTGTACTATCGACTTGGTCAGTATCAGCAGGAAGAGTATGCCCGCAACAGGGAAAACAGGTGAGAGATAGGTTGAAGCCTTCCATGAGAACGGATTGCTGTTGAGAGCGCAGAGAGAGTGAGTTCTTAACACTGAGGAGTGTTTCTATCGACTATGGAGGAACACATCAACAACGGATTTCAGGAGTTGCTTGACCATGTTCTCCTACCAGTTGCTCATGAGGACGACGCTCGAGAGACAGCACTCACACTTGAGCCGTATCAACCACGACGAGTAACGACACTTCACGTTGTCGAGAAGGGGGAGGGTGTGCCAGACAAAACGCCTGTCGAACAATCGGAAGCGATAGCGGAAGAGTCGTATGCCACTGTCCGACGTGTATTCCCCTATGCCGAGGACCATACCGCCTATGCGAGGAACGTTGTCGAGGCGATCATCGACACTGCTGATGACGTTGACGCGAGTGCCATCGCATTTCGCTCTCGTGGTGGGAACCGGCTCATGCACTTCCTCTCCGGTGATCTTTGTCTCAAGCTCGTCACGACCGCGGATCGACCTGTGATTGCTCTTCCACGTCAAGATTCGATTGAATAGTAATATAGGGAGCGTTGGTCATTCAACTGGTTGAACGTAACGCAAACCCAGGAGTCCCGGTCGGTGAAGATCAATCACGGCGTTACTTAGAGCTGCAAACGCATTCTTGAGAATCTCTCCAATCGATAAGATATTAGTACGTGTTTACCCCCAAATCGATTCTGTCACTCTCACGTAGATTCCTTTCATCAGGTGTCGTAGACCGATGCAACAGGCGATCAAACCCACCTCTGAGGGATGGTCTCCCGTTCGGAGACCATCCCGTCTCGTCTGTTCATGACCTCTTCAGAGCCTACTAAAGAAGGGATCCTCGAACGCCTCGTTGCGCTTGAGGAAGAGAACGAAAAGCTTCGTAAGGAGAACAAACGGCTCAGAGCCAAGCTCCGCTGGCACGAGGGACCGCATACATCTCTGAGCAAGGACCAATCGGATCAAGAAGAGTCGTCCTCGTCCTCACCGGACGAGGACGACGAACAACCACGTACTGACGGTGGCACACTTGGTCGAAAGCCTGGACACGACCCGGAATGGCGGTCCGCACCTGATCCAGCTCGAGAAATCGAGTCACCTGTGGCTGCTGTCCAGAGTCCGGTGAAGCGTTCGACGAATCGGCGGGCGTCAGCCCCCGACTCGTCGAGGAACTTCCGGATCCACAGCCACCCGAAGTCAGTACAACCGCCACCACCACGAGTGTCATTCCTGTGGGACCGAGACTGTCGCCTCACACCCCGACTGCCCCGATGAGGGGAAGTTCGGGGTGAACGTCATCGCACAAGCGGCGTTATCACGGTACGACTACCGTCTTCCCTACCGGAAGATCGCTGACCGATTCGAGCAGCTTCATGGGTTGGAACTGTCGGTGCGTCCGCGTGGTACGCGACCGAGCGCGCTGCGCGCGCCGGTCGCTGCGAGTACGAGCAAATTCGTCGGCAGATCCAGGATGCCGACGTCGTCCACGTTGACGAAACCGGCGTCAAGCGGGACGGTGAGCAAGCATGGATCTGGACGTTCAGGACCGAGGAGCACACGCTCCGGCACAGCGTCGCCTGGCGGATGCTCCGAGCCGAGGAGGACAACCGGGTGTATCACGTCCGAAACCGACTCCGCCACTCCTCGATCCTCACTACTGAGCGAGAGTACGACCACTTCCAACGGATCTAACTTGAGTATGTCACCTCCACCTTTCCCATTTATACTCTCCCTTCTAACAGAGGACATCAAGAACAGTTTTCTAATTGAGGTCCTGTTGTAGTACATTAAGTGAGCTGGAGACTCAGTACCCGATATGAGCGAGAACGACGGAATCGAATATGAGCTGATTAGTGTCGAAGAGGTGCTCCAAGAGATGAAGGATATCGCCGAGCTGCTCATTGACCTCTCGTATTCGTCGGTCCTCTTCGAAAACACAGAACTCGCAGAGGAATACTTGCTCTCGAAGACGAGATGGACTTCCTCCAATTACAGGCTCGAATGAGCCTCGTGATGGCTGGCCGCTGTCCTGAGGAGGCAGAAGCCCTCGCTCCCGTGTTCGGTATTGTCGGGGCTGCCGAGAAAACCAGCGATGCCACAGGAGACATCGCGAAGGTTATCCTCGAAGAAATGGAACTTCCACCGACACTTCGTGAAACACTCCCTGATGCTATCAAAACACTCGCACGAGTGACCGTCAGTACAGACTCACTGTACGCCGGCCGAACGCTCGGAGACATTAATCTGGAGACGGAGAAGGGTGTCCGCGTGCTTGCACTCAGGCGTGACGACCAATGGCTCCTCAACCCGACTCGTGAGACAGCTCTCCAGGCTTCGGATGTCCTGTTCTGTCGGGGGACTGAGCAAGGATTGGCGCGTGTCTACGAGACGGTCACGGGTGACCCGTATGCGACACAATCGCTTGAGGACCTCGACCGGGCTGTCGAAACGGTCGCGCTTATGAAGAACATGAGTGAACTGACCGTTGATCTCGCGTACGGGAGCGTTCTTTTAGGCAATCCAGAACTCGCTGAAGAAGTTCACGAACTCGAAGTCGATGCTCTCCAATCGCGGTTCGAGATCTGGGCGCTTCGTGCAGCCAAGGCGATTGACGATCCAGTGTCAATTCGAAGGCTACTCCATATCGCGACCAGTACAAAAGATATCAGTGATTCGGCCCTCGAAATCAGCGAGGGCGTGCTTCGTGGCGTCGGGAGCCATCCTGTCGTCGAAGCCGCTGTCCGGGAATCCAACGAAATCATCGACCGAACGACTGTTGCATCTAGGAGTCGCCTCGATGGGACGACGATCAGTGATGCCGAGGTGAAGACGCGAACGGGGATGCACATCGTAGCGATCCGCCAAAAGTCAGTGGAGAGCAACGACCGAACGAAGTACTATATCTCGCCGCTGCCGGACACAACACTCCGTGCTGACGACATGCTCATTACGAAAGGGAGGCACGCTGGAGCCGACCGACTCTCCGATTGGGCGGCGTAACGATGGTCGAACATTGGTCGGTCCGGTCGATTACGCGAGCGCTCTTGCCGATTCTGCTCGTCCTAACGGTCCTGGAACTCGTCGGCGGCCTCACGTTGGGGTCGTTCGAAGCGATGCTCCTCCAGTATCCGACGCTACTCATCTTAGTTCCAGTCATGATCGGGACGGCCGGGAATCTCGGCAGTATCCTGTCGGCCCGGATGTCGACGGCGTTCCATCTTGGGATGCTCTCGTTCGAGTGGACCGACGAGCAGCTCCTTGGAAACATGATCACGACTGTGCTACTCGCCGTGAGCGTCTTCCCCGTCGTTGGCGCTGGTGGGTGGGCCATCATCGCAGTGACCGGTAACCCACGGCTTTCGGTGAGGATGGTCGTGACTGTTGCCCTCGTAAGTGGACTCATCCTCGCGTTTCTAGCGATTCTGGTGGCCGTCATAGCGACGTACGCGGCCTATCGCTTCGAGGCCAACCCTGACGACGTCGTCATCCCCGTCGTCACGAACGTCTGTGACGTCCTCGGCGTGCTCGTGCTCTTCGCAGTCGTGCAACTTCTCGTCTCATGACACGCGATCTCGATTCAACTGAACTGAGCAGCTTTTTCAGCCAGAATTTCGTGTACTCATACGGAACGGTAGCTAGCCTGTCTCCGACCGAATAGTCATGTCCGTCGTCTCAGTCGTCAAGGACTCGTATCGAAGCGCACTCCCGACGGTACTGGTGAGTGCGTTCGGCGGGTTACTCGCGGGAGCGATCCTCGGTGGGATGGATGCCGAACTCAAAGCAGTTCAAGGCCTGCTCGTAATGGTGCCAGCGTTTTTGGCGATTCGTGGGAGTGTTTACGGGTCGCTCGGGTCTCGGTTGTCGAGCGCCCTTCACCAGGGGTTGATTGATCCGGTGTTCGAACCGGACGACCGCCTCGTGAATGCGGTCGTAGCTGCCTTGCTCAACGGGCTGCTTGCCAGTGTAGCCGCCGCCATTCTCACCTACGCGATTCTTTCAGTGATTGGCCACGCCGTCGCGCCGCTCAGGGTACTCGTCTTCATTGCCTTTGTTGGCGGCGTACTCGCCGGACTCATGTTGACTGCCGTCATCGTTATCGTGGTGTTCATGGGGTATCGTCAGGGGATAAATCCTGACGATCTCGTCGGGCCAGCGATGACGACGGCTGGTGACATCTTCGGGATGGCGTCGTTGTTTATTGCAACGAAGATTGCAATGTCATTATTGTAATCGGCCTTCAGCTGATGACCAACGTCGAGATACGCGTAAACGGAAGGAGACGCTTCAGATCCAGCCCTGGCGACGGAAGTTGATGAGCATCATGCCGGCGAGAGTTCCCATTCCGATCATGACTGCTGGATACCCGTACGTCCAGTAGAGTTCTGGCATGGCGAACGGCGTGTCGGCGAAGTTCATTCCGTAGACCCCGACGACGAACGTGAGCGGGATGAAGATCGCCGCGACGACCGTGAGCGTCTTCATCACCTCGTTCGTCGACTGCGAGACAGCGTTCAAGTAGATGTCTCTCGACCCACCGGTGAGATCGCGGTACGTTTCGATGAGGTCAACAACCTGGGCGAGGTGGTCGTAAACGTCGCGGAAGTACTTCTCATTCTGCTCCGCAACCTCGGGAATATCGCCTCGTGAGAGGTTCGACATCGCTTCGCGAGCAGGCCAGGCAATCTTTCGGAACGCGAGAAGGTCCCGTCGAACGTCGTTCAAGTCTTCGAGCAGTTGGGGATCCGGCTCGCCGAGGACGCGCTCTTCGATCGCTTCGATGTCGTCCTCGATCTCGTCAAGGAGGTCGAAGTAGCCGTCGACGATGGCGTCCATGATCCGGTAGGCAAGAAAATCCGTGCCACGGTTCACGAATCGTCTGCCGTTCTTTATCCAGTGCGGCGCTGACGGATCAATGACATCGATATTGTCTGTGGACATCGTGACCAACCAGTCCTCGCCGATGAAGAATCCGACGGGGTGGGTTTGGATTTCCTTATGAAACTCGATATCGTCGCGCTGGCTAAGACGCGCCGTTTTCATCAAGACGAACGTGTGGGTATCATACTCTTTGGTTTTCGGCCGCGTCTCCTCGCGAAGCACGTCTTCGATGGCCAACTGATGGATATCGAAGCGGTCTCTGAGAGCGTTCAGTTCGATCGGTTCAGCATCGTCTGCGTGGATCCATGTCTCACCGGATGTCTTGAGCGCGGTGTCGAGATCGTTGTGACGGGCAACGCCATCAGTCGTATACACTATCGCGTGGAGGGTCATATGTCCCTCCGCCCAGCGGATTGCGGTCCGATTGCGACGAGTGCGATGCCGACTATGACTGCGGTAATGGAAAACGCGCGACCGGGATAGGCGACGTAAATCCCGGCGACGTACCCGATGAATCCCACGAGGGACAGGGCGACTCCCGAGATTGTGCTCCGGTTCATATGAGAGTGAAATAGCACCTCGTAAAAAAGAACATATGGTAATGAGAGAGCAAGGACTGATTGGTGAAATACGACAAAGTGCACCGATCAAGAGATGCCAGTTATCAGGATGATCGCTCCGAGAGAGGACACATGCATTGAGACTACAGTTGGTATAGCAGGCCTGTGATGCGCGGCATTGGACAGCGTCGCCACGTTAGGCGTTTTTAACTTCTAAGGCAGTGATAGCGATTCTCGTCTCGCGGTTTCCAGACGTGTAGTGCTCTCGTGAGTGGGCCACCGCCAAGTTCGTAAACCGCGTTAGTCGGGGATTCCGGGCCCGAGTATGATCGTTGGTATGGAGAGACTCCATGGTTCGGAGACCAGGCCAAAATGGGTCTGTAACACATAGGGGCTGGACTCCTCGATGGTCGGGGGTTCGTCGGACAACTCCGCTATGTTTACCATCGGTGTTTGGTTAAGCAGTAAAATCGAGAGCAAGAAGCCAGATTCTGGGTTTGTTAATACGGATTATTTCTACAGGTCTTTTCGTGGACCATTCTGCTGTGCAGCTCGGAGAATATGTCCATGATGAGTCGGGTGCACCAAGTGCACCCACTCATGTTTATCGAGATTCCCGGAGCCGAACAATCAGTTCACGGGTTGTGGAGGTTCGATCTTCATCGGAATCAAAATACGCTGAGAGGACTGCTTCGACGATCTCGGAGCGACTGGCTCCGAGATCGACACAGGCATCAACGAGATCGTCAAGTTGCTGGGCGACTTGTGGTGACGGCGAAATACCGAATTTTGGGCGTGTCATCGGACTCTCTCACCTATTAGTGCACTCAGTGCACCATAACCACATCGGGTACAGAACAGCTCGTTTCGCCATTGAAAATCAGTTCCTACCGTGAAGACATCGTAGTCAAATCCTGGCGCAGTCTCTCGATTTTTCTTAACCGAACACGGATGCTATGTTTACTGATTCCGGTGATGTGAACTCTATCTCGGCTGTTTGTCCGTCAGAGGTAACGGTCTGATCGAGCGAGTAGTGTACTTCTATTATCTCGTATTTGCCGACAGGTACCGCCAAGTTCTCGACGACCGGAACGCCGGTTGCAGTAGAGTCACTTTTCAGACTCACCGTTTGCTCGACAGGGATAGTAACTTCCTCATCCCCTGTGGTGGTCAGGATGAGTGACTCATATTCGACCGAGAAGGAGCTGAACGAGTCCATGTTGTGATTCGGGGGGAACATTCGAAGGTCGACGGGTGCGGTCCTGTCTCCTGTCGGTTGTGTAGTGGGTGATGGCGAGGAATTCTCATCATCATCCGTTGGCTCGGAGTCTGATGATGTGCTGTTACCGTCATCATCCGTCGAGTCAGAGTCCGATGATGCGCTGACGTCGTCGTTCCCGAGGCAGCCTGCGAGTCCCGCGATGCCTCCAGCGCCCAGCATTCGAAGGACATGTCGGCGTTCGATTCAGTTCGTGGTGTGCTTTGGGCCGTACCTCGTTTCCCTGTCCGTATTCGCTGTCTCTTTGCTTGACTTCATATCTATACGCTCCCCTCGCTTCTGTCTATACACTCCCTATCGCCCGTGTTTGGTGGTTCAATTGGATCGTGCTTGATCTCGATGTCTTGTGTGCTGCTTACCATGTGTTGTCTCAGGGAGAGTATCCGCCTCGGGGCGGTTCCTTGTTGATACTAATCAAGAGAGGTGACAGTCAGTTATACGAACCGAGTGGGATTGTCCCGTCCGATGACACCGTCCCAGGCCATGGGACAGGAATTAGTAATCATGATGGGTACCAGGCCGACCCAATCCGACTTGCACCTATGCGAACCGCTGGATCACTGGTGCTGGATCGACGATTAGCCAGTGGGCTTAATATCGTCTTGACTGATTATTCGAATGTGTATAGATCACAAGGGCCTAACGGTCCAGGCTCGCAACCTGTAGGCCGGTCGACCGGAGTCATCGAGTCGACTTTTTTCTCTGTATATGTCGGTGAAACGGATGTTACGTACAGGTGACACATGTACCGCGACCAGTAGAGACCGCCATGAAATCCATCACACATAGCGTGCAAGACTCAGAGAGTGTATTCAGCACCCGATCGAGATTTGTTCCACCGATAGAATTTTTAATCACCTGGCAAGTTCGAACCATGCTACGAGACGATGTTGAGCGAGCCTTACGAGACCGTCACCAGCAGGACGGCTACGTCTTTCCAGCCTACAAGGATTACTGCTTCGGCAACGTTTCCGACACAGTCAGTTCAGTTCTAGACGCTGGTGGCCGTCGATCACTCCCAGGCGATGTCTTCGAGGGAATCGACACAGCAGTGGACACGGTAGTCCTCGTCCTCATTGACGGCTTTGGTCTCGAGTCATGGAAGCAACACCGTCACCGGTGTGGCATTCTCAACAGACTCACAGAGGAAGGAACGGTGACACCGTTGACTTCTATTTATCCATCTGAAACAGCAGCAGCAATCACCACGCTTGAGACGGGGCAACTCCCGTGCGAACATGGTCGTATCGGCTGGAATGTCTATGAACCTCAGACTGACATGACGTTCGTTTCACTTGGTGGCGAGGTGAAAACCGGCGCATCTAGGGATTCTGTCGCCGAGGAGTCGGCTTCAGGTTGTGAATTTCACTATACGAAGATGCGTGACGCCGGAATCGACTGTCACCGTTTACAGCCATTCGATAGCGGAGTTGGCGACGTGACACAGCATACCTACGACGGCCTCGAATCATTAGGGGAACGCCTGTCGGCAGTTATGGCAGGAATTGACGGCCCCGGATACGTCTATGCGTACGTTCCTCACGTGGACCACGTCTCTCACGCCGAAGGAACTGATAATGAAGCTTATGCAGAAACAGTGAGTGCCGTCTGCGAGCAGGTATCCGATTGTATCGATCGAATTGACGAACGAACCGCAGAGCAGACCCTGTTGCTCGTAACAGCCGATCACGGCCACGTGAACACGGATCCTGACCGTAACATCGACCTCTCAGCGAACTCGACGGTGATGGCGAATCTCCGGCGGCACGCAAATGGAACTCCTGTTATGATGGCCGGCAGCCCGCGAAACGTCCACCTTCACCTTCAAGAGGGGACGGTATCAGAAACTCGACGGGCACTATCAAACTACGATGCCCAGATATTCACTCGGGAAGAAGCATTTGACAGCGATCTGTTCGGAGATCGACCGGTGACCGATCAGTTTCCGCCGACGGTGCGGTGATCTGGTGGTCACTCACCGTGAACTAGGAATGTGGTTTGGTGATGTCGAACCAGATGAGCTGTATCTGGCCGGGATGCATGGTGGACTCCATCCGGAAGAAATGCTCGTGCCATTCGCGGCAGCTCGTGCCTCGACGCTTGTCTAACCGGCTCGCCCTTCTATCTTAAATATAAGATAAAATACCACTCTTATTTGATTATTACTTGGACGATCAGTACGCAACTTGAGGTAACGATCGGATTAGTCTCACTAACCTCAACTCGCGGGACCCATTTTTCACGAGAGGGGCGGCCGATTCTCGCGGTATGTACAGGGGTAGCGAGGAACATCCACAGCCCTAATCCAGCGTAGCCCTGAATCGGAGATGGATGGATTTCGTCGAGAAGTACCAGACGGTGTTCGTCCTTGTCGCCATCGTCGGCGGGCTTGCGCTGGGTCAGTTTTCGGGTGTCCCTGCTGTCGCGGATCGGCTGATCCTCCCGTTTCTGATGGTGATGCTGTTCGCCGCGTTCGCTGGTGTTTCGTTCTCCCGGCTCCGTGCGGCGTTCGGGAACCGGCGTGTCGTGGGGTCAAGCCTCCTGGTTAACTTCATCTGGAGTCCGCTGTTGGCTGTTGGCCTCGGTGCCCTCTTCCTTCGTGATTACCCTGCACTATGGGTTGGTCTCATCATGTTGCTGGTCACGCCCTGTACGGACTGGTATCTCATCTTCACGGACGTTGCCGACGGGGACGTCCCGCTGGCGACTTCGATCCTGCCGTACAATCTCGTCTTACAGCTGGTACTGCTCCCGGTGTATCTGTACGCCTTCGCGGGCGCGCTGGTTGAGTTGCCCCTCGGTCTGTTGATAGAGAGCATCGGGCTCGTCCTCGTGGTGCCACTCGTCTTCGGCGGGCTCGCTCGGTGGGGGTTAATCCGGACGAATGGAAAGACGTGGTTCACCGATCGATTCCTCCCGAGGTTGAGCCCGGTCCAGATCGTCTTTCTGAGCCTCGCGATCGGGGCGATGTTCGCCTCGCAGGGTGACGTGATCGTCGAGAACCCAGAACTGCTCGCGTTGCTCGCGATCCCGGTCGCCGCCTTTTACGCGATCAATCTCGGTATTGGGTTCGGTATCGGCCGTCTGCTGTCGTTTTCCTATCCGGAGATGGTCTGTTTCAACAATACGATCCTCTCGCGGAACTCCCCGACGGCGCTGGCGATCGCAGTCGTCGCGTTTCCCAACGACCCGCTCATTCCGCTCGCGCTCGTCATCGGTCCGTTATTGGAACTGCCGTTGCTGGAGATCATCGCGCAAATCCACGTCGCGATCAGAGACCGGGATTGGTGGCCGTTCGACCCCCGATCTATGCTCGAAAGTGGCTGAGATCAAGAGCGCTTTGTTCGCACTCGGATGTAACGATTGGATTATCTCAGGAAACAGTATTAAGCGATAACGGGTTGGCTTACGGCACCCTCGATGGAAGTCGGAGGTCAACGGCCCCGCCGACATTATTCGCCCCGCCGTCGTCGCTCTCATTTCCCCCGCTCTCACTGTCGCCACTCTCGTTTCCACTTTCGGTGCCCACGCTCACGCCGATCGGTTCGCCGTCGGCCGTCGTCTCCGCGGTCGGATCGGGGACCGTCTCACCGCCCGCCTCGAGTTCGACGTCGATTCCCTCGCCTTCGACGACGGCGGTTTCGGGAACGGCGCTCTCCCCGACGTAGGCCTGCTCGACGCTCCCGTTCTCGCCTGTGGTGCCGACGAAGACCTCGTAGTCGCCGGTCGCCTCGACGCTGCTGTCGGTGTAGCCGTCTTCGGTGCCGAGTTCGTCGTTCGTGGCGTATGGGACCGTCAGCTCGAACGACCCGTTCTTGACCTCCGCCTGCTGGGTGTAGGTGAAGACTCGGCCCGGAGCGGTCTCGAGTTCGACCGTCGCGTAGGCGGTCGCGTTCGCCGGGGCGTCGCCGACCGATCCCGTAAGGGTCGCGCCCTCGACGCGCTCGAAGGTCTTCACCGATGAGACGACGTGGGACTCGATCCCGAAATTGGTGGGCTCGCCGGCCACACGGGCCGTGGTGTACCGGTCGTAGAACGAGCGGGTCTGGGCGTTCCACTCGCCCGAAAGCGGCGTGCCGTCCCTGAGCCGGAGGTTGTCGAACCGTGCGGAGTCAAGCCCGATTCCGGAGACGCTCGCGCTCACGACGGCGTAGTCGTTGTTCTCGTAGACCAGCCGGTAGCCCTCGAGGCCGTTCGCGTCATCGAGATACAGCGAGGCGAGCATCGTGTCGTAGTAGTCGTCGGGTGCCGGGAGGAACCGTTCCTCGCCGTCGACGGTGTACTCGCCCTGGCCGAAGTAGCTCCCGTAGCTGGGACCTGCCCAGCGGGTGATCGGGCCGAACTTCCCGCCGGCCATCTCGTCGTCGATCATCACGTACCGCATCTCCTCGTCGCCCGGCTCAACGGACTCGAGCTCCTCCGTCGGTCGGTCGACGACCGGCTCGCGTGCGGAAATCCCGTCCAGAACCGCCTCAGCGCGGCGCTCGGACTGGGCGGTCAGGAAGGCGGCGGCCGAGCGAGCGTTCTGCTGGAACGGGTTCGCGTGGGGGATCCGCTCGCCCTGAACGGTGATCAGGTGGCCGTAGTCCCACCACGACATCACGCCGTAGGCACCCTCCGGATAGTCGAAGTCGCCGTCGGCGGGGCGGTCGTAGACGCCGTAGTACTCGAGTTCGTCGGCGTTTCCGGCGCCGCCGTAGTTGCCGGGTTCGGGGCTGTTGCCCCGGAGCCACTCATTTGCGCCGTCCCAAACCATCGAGTCGGAGTTGGGACCGGTTTGGTCGCCGGCCTCCCAGGCCGTCGTGTCCGCAAGCGGCGGCACGAGCGGCGCGAACAGCAAGACCACGACGAGCACGACGGCGATCACCTGGTAGGTCTCGATCGACGAGAGGGTCTCCCGGAGGTCGGCGTCGAACTCGACGCGGACCAGGCGGGTGACGTCGGCGACGAGGACGGCGTTGCCCGCCGCGATGGGCAGGGCGAAGTAGTAGAAAAACCGGACCTGGGTCATCGCCATGCTCGTCAGGAACGCGGCCCAGACGATCACGAGGGTGTACTCCGCGCGGTAGGGCCGTCCGGTCAGCGGCCGGGCGAGAAGGAGCGCCAGCCCCGCGAACATGGTGTAGAAGGCCATCCCGAAGTCCTCTAGGGACCGCTGGCGGAAGTTCTCGGGCGGCTGGGCCTCAGAGATCGTCAGCGTGCCCGTCGAGGGGTCGATCGGGAGCAGCCGGCTCGTGAGGTTGCTCACGAGGGTCTCGTAGACGTCGGGGAGGACGACCGCGAGCGCGGCCAGGCCCGCGACGGCCAGCCCCGCGACGGCGACCGGGTAGAGCCGTCGGTCGATCCCCTGGCGGTCCCAGCCGCGGGCGAGGGCCGCGAGAAAGAGCGATCCGGCGGCGACCAGCGCCGCGGTGATCGGCTGGAGATAGCCGAAGCTCGTGATGCTCGTTCCGGGCTCCTCGAGCAGCGCCAGTGTCCCGACGGCGGCGGTCCCGAGCGCGACGGCGCCGACGAAGGCGACGTGGTCGGGGGAGACGCCGCGAACGTAGTCGACGGTGAGATGGACGCCGAAGAAGATCCCGACGATCCCGATCAGGACGATCCCGGAGGGCCAGACCCAGATGTAGCACGTCAGGGCGATCCCGGCGGCGACCGCGTAGAGGGCCGGGGTCCTGAGCCCCCGCCAGTCCTTATCCAGGAGCTGCTCGTAGACGGGTTTGTAGCGTTCGGCCACCCCGAGAGCGACCATCAGAGCGAGCACCGCGACGGACATGAAGAGCACCTCGCCTGCGGTGTGGTCGAGCTGGCCGGCCGTCGTCCGCCGGAAGAACTCGCCCGAAAAGAGCGCGAGCAGGAGCACCGAGACGACGCCGCCGAGGCGTCCGCCCAGCCGCCGCCCGACGAAGTAGATTGGAACGGCCGTGAGCGCGGCCATCGCGGGTACGACCAGCAACGCCACGAGATACAGTGTCTCGATGGAGGGATCGCCCAGCCCGGCGACCATCGCGACGGTGACGATGATCTGGTCGAACAGCGTCCCGAACTGGCCGACATACCGGCCGGTTGGAAAGCCGGTCCAGACCTCGAAGGGCATCGTATGTGGGTAGTGTTCGGCGGTCCACCGCACCGTCCGCCAGTGATACCACGGATCGACGCCCGCGAGAGCGGGCTCGCCGTCGTTCATCAGGAACCGTTCGTACGAGCGAGCCCGCGAGCGAAACATAAAGCCCATCGCGAGCGCGACGATGATCAGCGGATACTCCTCAATCACGTCCACGACCCACGCGCGGTCAGACGATCCGTTCCCGCGATCGGCGTCGCCACCCATTGGGCCCACACAGCCCCAGGCCGAGAATAAGTCTTCCCGTTCGGCAGAGAAGGTTTTGATTTAAAACATGGATCGGGTCGCAAAGCGGTATAGCAGTGCCACTACTCGGTGGTGTGAGCGACACTTCTCACACGGTTGAGATAGTGTAGTCGCCTTTCTTTGCCTCATTCTGTGATCGCCAATAGAAGACTGTCTGTATGCCGATTCCAACGTTCACAAGCCGAAGACTACTTCTTAGGGCAATATGTATTGTTGAGTGTCGTATGACAGATCTCATCGTCAAATCGGCAGTAAAGGACCAGCTCGACGACTACAATGTAGCAGCTGACTTCTACGACGCCCTCGACGAGGAGGTCGCGGAGTTGCTCGAGGATGCCACCCAGCGGGCCGAAGACAACGACCGGCGAACCGTCCAGCCCCGCGATCTATAGATCGGGCGACCGGGTCGTATCAGGCCGTCTTCTGTTAGATCCGACTCAGCTTCAAGTAGATAAAAAAGGCTTTGAATAGAGGAGGCTAACCTATCCTATGACCACGTACGCATCACTCGTTGATGCTACAGGCGAAGACATTCAGAACGTCCAGGAGCTGGCAGTGATCTGGGGTGAGCTTCAAAACGAATTTACCGATCATGATGCTGAGCTCATCGACTCCTATGCAATTCTCGGGACACACGACTTCCTCATCATCTTTGAGGTTCCTGATGGTGAAGGGGCGACGAAGGCAGCGCTAACACTGCGTAAGCATGGGCTCTCTACACACACGATGGAGATCCAAAACACCGATGATTTTTCCGCCATTGTTGACGAAATTTAAGTTAGAGTAATCTGGTGGGTTATCTTCCAGGCATAATGTTCCTCCAGGTGCTGCTCAGGCGAACCATCCAGCTCAACTCCCACCCATCGCCCTGCAAGCATATCCCCTATCCACAGACCTATTTCCCTCGGATCTATGAGGATAGACTGCACGGTCTACAGGGGACCATCTGACAATCAGGACCGTGCTACCAGTTAGCGGACATCCGTTCGGGCAGGGAGTCTTTCCTGGCCCCTGCCCGTTTCCTGTCAGGTAACTCGGTCACGGACAGTAACGAGCGCGGCTCTCTGTTGCCTATACAAGAACCATCAAGCCTATAATTCAGCATTCATGGTACCTATTTGCACGGCCTGGTTCCGCATTCGGACCGTTCCCCCCAGGTTGTGCTACCTGCAAGCGCGTTCGACCGGGCTAAATCCCCACTCCCCGGCCCGGTCGCTTTCACAGGATCGAAGTCTGAAAGTCATACCCCTATTCATCCACCGCGTAGTCTCTCTGAATGCACGACCCGATCTGAAGGCGCATCGGATCAGAGGGTCGTGCGGCCAGTCAGAGGCACACTAGCGGGCGGGCTGGTCCCCTTTCCTCATTCGCTTGGAGGCAACGGACCGCACTCGCTCCTTGCTGACCTCTCATTACCGATAGCCGTCCGAAGGGTATTTCGACGCCTCTCCCTAGGCCAGATATAATGGATTTAACGGAGGCCACACTCCATTTCATCCGCCTATATGGTCCTCTCATATTGATCATTTTCACGTTCCTCGAGATGTCGATGCTGTTCCCGTTTCTTCCGAGCGAAGTCGTTGTCCCAGGCGCCGCTGCGATACTCATCACCGACGCCACGTCGTTTCTCGTGTTCATATTGGCAGCCGGCGTCGGCGGAACGGTCGGAGCGTTCGTTCCATATTACGTCTTTCACGCTTCCCGAGCGGGTGGGGTCGGCTGGATCAAGGATCGCATTACCGTCTCAGAAGAGAACACT
This sequence comes from Saliphagus sp. LR7, assembly GCF_003344565.1. NCBI lineage: Archaea > Methanobacteriati > Methanobacteriota > Halobacteria > Halobacteriales > Natrialbaceae > Saliphagus > Saliphagus sp. LR7. The sequence goes on from NZ_QPND01000029.1 coordinate 28,331, forward strand.
ACCCGAGGGCGGGAATGGTTCCAGAAGTGGGGGCAGTCGTCAGTTCTCTGGGGGCGATTTCTCCCTGTGTTACGGTCCGTGATCTCCATCCCGGCAGGCTTAGCTAGAATGAAATCGATGCGGTTTGGCGTCTTCACAGCAATCGGCACCGTCGGATTTTACGCGATTACGGGAGCACTCGTGTACTTTGGCCGCCAACAGCCCCTGTTTAGGGCAGCAGTCAGTTCCGTCATCGACAGACCAGCCCTCACTGCAGTCGGAGCACTGTCTCTTCTTGGAATCGGAGTTGTTCTTAGGAACGCTATTGCGTAGGAGATTGTTGACGCTGCTGAGCGGTGGCTGTCGAGTCGAAGAGGACAAGGGCACCGCGGCAGCGGTGCCCGACACGAATGATCCCGTTGGATGTGTTTGGGTCGGAATCGGTCGCAGCGGACCTGTTGGCGCAGGTTCGCTGGCGTGACGGTGTGACGTGTCCCCGCTGCCGTTCCGACCTGACGGTCAGGAACGGCAGCTATGGACACTTTCAGCGGTATCTCTGTAAGAATTGCGACCGCACGTTCAACGACAAGACTGGCACGATCTTCGCTCACTCAAAGGTTGCACTCCGCCGGTGGTTGTTCTCGATCTACGCGTTCCTCCGGTTTAACACGAGTCTCCGCCAACTCCAGTGCGAAATCGACGTTACACACAAAACGATGCACCGGCGCATCGAGCGCTTCGCCAGAGCGCTCGATGCGCCTTCCCTCGATCTCGTTGGGCCGATCGAAATCGACGAAGTGTACGTCTCTGCCGGGAAGAAAGGTCGCGAGCGCGACCAGGAGTCGCGCTCGCGTGGCCTGTCTACACGTGGACGCGGTTCGTACGAGGGGGACAAGCCACCCGTATTCATTCTCGCCGATCGTGGCGCTGACCAGCGGTACGTGATTCCGGCGAAAGCCGCAGACGAATCGACGATTCGACTCCTGCTTGCTGACCGCCAGCAGGAGTCGCTGACCGTCTATACCGACGGCTTTCGGGCGTACGAACCGCTGGAAGACGATGACGCGTTCGACCGCGAATACGTTGTCCACGGAAACGGTGAATACGCTGACGATGAGGTGCACGTCAATACCTGCGAGAGCCACGCGTCGCTGACGCGACGGTGGCTCTCGCCCCACCGAGGTATCTCGAAGGACAAGCTAACACAGTATCTCAGAGCATTCCAGCTTCGGCGGGAGCTATACCGAAAACCGGGGCGAGACGCCCTCAAACACGCCGTCAAAGCGACACTCTAAAATCAACAATGTGCTACGCAAGAGCGTCTTAGGAAATATCGATAGAGTTGACCTCCAACATTATCGATCCGGTCTCTCCACACTGCTAGCGCAGCAGTTTACTTGTGGAAGACCATCACTCAGCGAAGTCCATCAACCACGGTACCTAGAGCTGAGATCTTATTTCCGTGAGCGGTCCTCAGTAGTGACACTAACCTGGGATTCTGTCTGCGGTCCTCGCTCTGAAGATGTCTCATCCATCAGTTCAGCCAACTTCTGTTCGAAGGTGGATTCGCTAATTTCGCCCGTCACGTATTGCTCTCGGAGTTCTCGTTTTCGATCTTCAGTCGTTGGTTCGACCGCTGCGGATACATCGAATCGCCGGAGCAGCGGAAAGTGGCGTTCGAGCTCCGTAACCAGAGTCACAAGACGATCGTCACGGGGGAGCGACGCATTTCGGAGGATCGAGACGACGGCTGCAGTCAGAAACACCAGTGCGATCAGTCCGAGCACGAGCACGATTACAATCCACTCTGCGGCTGCACTAAGCATCGTTAGTACTGCGAGTTCCTCGCTCCCAGGGACACCACCAGAAAGGACGGAGAGTCCTTCGAAGACTCCCATCAACCCTGCGCCGACGATCGCAATCGCTGTCACGACGAAGCCACCGAAGTACAGCCAGTGGCGAGCTACCATATACTGAGGATTGGGACGAAGAGGGATTAAGTGTACGGACCTGATCAGTCGACGAGTCTCTCGATTAAGGCTCACCCGTCAGAATAGGCATAGGATGAGTTCTGGGTTACGACCCATCGAGACATGCAACGAACAAATACACATGTGGTCCGTGAATACGACCCAAGGAGTACTATGTTCGATCAGGTTCTGATCGCAGTGGACGAGAGCGACCATTCACGACGGGCTGCAATGGTCGGCCTTGCGTTCGCGACAGCCTATGGCGCCGACATCGATGTGGTTCACGCCGTCGAAGACGCTTCCTCGACGACCAGTACAGAAACCGGGACTCGGGATCATCAGGGCGCCGACGACATCCTCCAAGACATCTCCGAGAGAGCAACCGACGTCGGCGTCACTGTTGAAACACACGCTGTCGAGGGGAATCCACCAGAGGTCATCGTCAATCAGGCGAACGAGTCGAACGCAGATCTCATCGTTATGGGGCGCCAAGGCCGGTCAGGAATCAGTGAGCAGGTCCTTGGAAGCGTCACTGACCGGGTCCTCCGTAATACTGATGTCCCCGTGCTGGTTGTCCCGAGCGGCGAGCCCGTCAGTAGTGATGGCAGTAGGTTTGATCGCATCCTCGCTCCGACGGACGGCAGCGAGACCGCCGAACAGGCGGCACCATACAGCACGGATATCGCCAAGCACCACGATGCAACGCTTCACGTCCTCAACGTCATCGACCCGCGGTTTGAAGGCATCTTCAGTGCGGGCGGCGGCTCCGAGGAATTCTTCGAGCGACTCGAGGAGCGCGGTCACGACTTTATCGATCAATACATCGAGCATGGCGGCCAAACAACCACAGAGACACCGACTGATGTGGATATCCGCAAAGCGGTTGTTCGAGGCACGACGTCTGAAGAAATCGACGAGTATGCCGTCGAGAACGACATCGATCTCGTCGTGATGGCCTCACAAGGCGAATCCGGCCTGACCGGCCAACTACTCGGAAGCATCGCAGATCAAACTCTCCGTGAGAGCGAGAAGCCAGTGCTAATCATCCCATCGACCGAGTGACCGGCGGGAAATCATCGAATTCTGTCCAGCGGAGATCGAATGCTGGGACTCAGTCAGCCTGTTCGGGTTGCGCACTACCCGATCGAGTGGTCTTTCGGATACTCCCCATGGTTCGCGAGAGGAGATCCCGAAGGGCCTCACG